>CBILQL010000434.1:0-4991 GCA_966238865.1 uncultured bacterium | reverse complement strand
ACGATCGATGCGCCGCCCGGCGGCGTCATAGGCGTGCACGTCGAGGGGGATCGAGGAGCGGGCCGGCAGGGCCAGGCTGTCGCCGGCGGAGAGGCGCAGGAAGGCCAGCCCGCCGGAGGGGGTTACCTGCGCCCGGAAGCGGCGTTCCGGCTCATCGTTGGCGTAGACCAGCGCGCCGCGGCGGAGGACGAAATAATAGGTGAGCGTTCCGCCCCGGGCGCCGGGATCGAAGCGCAGGACGCGCGTCTCGCCGTCGGAGCCGCCGAGCTGCCCCTGGGGCACCCGGAAGGTATCCGTGGGCGCGCCGTAGCCGTACACGATGTAGGCGGAGTCGGGCCGGACCTGGGCCACGAGTTCGAGCTCGACGGCGCGGTCCTTGAACGCGAGGGGCGCGGAGGGGGGCGCATGGGCGAAGGGCAGGGAAAGCGACACGGCGGTGTCGGCGGCGCCCGCGGCGGGCAGGGAGAACGTGAACCGGGCCAGGGGGATGAGCGGCAGGGAATCCGGGACCGCGCCCAGCACGTAGGTGCCCGGGGCTGCCGGGCCCATCCGCGCGCCGGTCCGCAGCTCGGCCTGGCGGGGCGCGGCGAGCCGCACCGCGCCCTCCGCCGGCGCGGATCCGTGGCGTAGCGAGAATGTTACGGACTTGGAGGCCGGCTGCAGGGAAAGGGAGAGGCCTGTGACCCATATCCCGTCGCTGACGGTCACTTGCGGCTCCTCGGCCAGGCCGAAGCCGGGCACGGAGCAGGCCAGGCGATAGCTCCCGTCCGGGACCCCCTCCAGCGAGAAACCGATGGCGCCGCCGGCGGCGGCGAAGCCCGGTGCGGAGGCGGCGGGCTCCAGGCCCGGCAGGCGGAGCAGGCTCACCCGCGCGGAGGCGGGGTCCGGAGGGGCGGCCGGCGCCGCGCTCAAGGTCCCCCGCACGGACGCGAATCCGGCCAGCGCCAGGTCGCGCGCCACCGTGGACTTCGGGGCCGCGATGCGCACGAGGACGCTTTCCGGCTTCGCCCGCCCCGGGCTCGCGGCCTTGAGCAGGAAGCTGCCGGTGTCGGCGGAGAAGGCGTACTCGCCGCGCAGGTCCGACACCGTCCTCTGCACCGCCCCGGTGAGGGGATTCCGCAGCTCCAGGGACGCGCCGGGCAGGGGTACGGAAACGGGGGCGGACCCTGTGGGGTAGCTCGTCAGATCCACCCGTCCCCGCAGGATGGAGGCGCCCGGCGCCAGCCGCAGGGAAACGGTCGCGGACCCGGCGAGCTGCACGGTCCGCTCCTCGCCGGTGAAGCCCGTGCGCGCGGCCGAGACGCGGTAGGTCCCCGGGACGAGGCGGGCCGTGAAAGCGCCCTTGTCGTCGGCGAGCAAAGTGCGGAGCGCGGCGCCGGAGGCCGCGCGGATCAGGACCTGGCTGCCGGGAAGGGGAAGGCCCTTGTCGTTGACGACCGTACCCGAGAGGATGCCCTCGGGCCGGCCCAGCACGACGGAACCGAGGTCCGCGGCATCGCCGGGCTTTACGGCGACGAGGGTGTCGGACGGGGAGAGGTAATCCGCCTTGGCGACGGAGACGGCATGGGTCCCGGCGGCCACCCCCAGCAGGAAGCGGCCCTGGGCGTCGGTCCTTGCCGTCGCGGTCCCGGAGGCCGAGGCGGCCGCGACCTCGGCGTTGGGGATGCCGAGGCCGCCCGCATCCACGGCGCGCCCGGTGATGCGGCCCTCGGCCAGGGTCATCTGCACCGATACCGCGGCCGGCCCCGAGGGTCCGAGGGTCACGGTGCGCGCCTGGGGCAGGTGGCCGTCCTTGGCGAAGGCGAGCGCGTAGGCGCCCTGGGCCAGCACCTTGTCCACCTTGCCCGACGCGGGGGTGAACAGGGGCAGGGGATCGGCGCCGCCGTCCACGGGAGTCACCGCGATGCGCACGTCGCCGAGGGGCGCGGTCCCTCCCGCGGGGCCCGGTCCCGTGACCGTCAGGGAAAGGGTCTGCACGTCGTTTCGGTAGGTGAAGGAGGTGGTGTCGCCGGCCGTCCCGGAGCCGTCCGCGCCCTTGGCGAACACCTTCCAGAGATAGCGCTTGCTGAGCAGGGACCGCTTGGCGTCGATGCGCGCCGTGGTGTCGGTGGATTCCCGGGAAAGGATCGGGATCAGGATCTCCGATCCGTCCTGCTCCTCCAGGGAGTAGACGAACAGCTCGTAGGTGTTGGCGGCGCCGGCCGTGCCGCCGGCTCCAGTCGGGTAACGGGAGGAGGTCCAGCGGAAGGTCACGGCGGTGTCGGTGGAGACGCTCAGGATGCGCCCCTGGGCCGGCTCCAGGTTGCGGGGCTTGGACAGGGGCGAGGCCGGCGCCTGGATGGAGAACAGCTTGAGGGCCTGGGCCTTGGAGGAGGTGGCCAGGGCGCTGCGGCCGTCGTAGTTGTTGAGCACGACCAGGTTGTAGGTGACCCCCGCGGACAGGGGAGGCGGGGCCACGGTGGCGAAATTCCCCGACGGGTCCGGTGTCCCGTAGGCGATCGAGGTCCCGGTGGTGATGGCCTGCCAGATGACGCTGGCGCCGCCCACCTCGCCTTTCTCGGTGTCTATCTCCAGGGCCTGGTCCGAGAGCAGGAGGTGATAGGCCGGCACCCCGGGAACCGCCGACCAGGAGATGGCGGGCCGGGAGGAGGCCTCCAGGGCCTTCGGGGCCTGGATGACGGGCGCCCGGCGGGTCACCACCAGGAGGGGTATCTCGGGAGTGACGGCCGCGGCGGTGGCGGCTGCTGCGGCGGAGGCCGAATCGCCGGAAGCCGTGTCGGCCTCGGCGCAGGCCGCCACGAGGTAATGGAAGCCGAGGCCGAGCTTGGGCCCCGCGGCGCCGGAATCGGATGGACGCACGCGGAAGATCCGGCCCTTGCCGTCCGGGGCGGGCGCGGCTTCGGCGGCCACCTTGGTGGCATGGCCGGCCAGCTGGTTGCCGGCCGGGGCCGGCGCGCGCCAGAGGGCGCAATCCGACGGCATGGCCGCGCCCGGGACCAGGGGAGCCACCTGGAAGGTTATCAGGGAATCCTGGAGCACTTCGCCGTCCGGGGCGGAGCGGAAATAGAGGGCGGGTTGCGCCCAGGCGGTGCCGAGGAGCAGCGGCGCGATCAGGCTCCCGATGCGCCGGAAGAACCGCGCCCCGGGCTTCATGGGCCCCTGCGTCCGGCGCTCAGAAGACATACACCATCCCTGTCCTCACCGCCGGCAAGGGCGAGATGTGGAAGTCCATGGTGATCTGGACGGGACGGCCCCAGGCGAAGCCGAAACCCAGGATGGGCACCAGCGGATCGCCGTCCCATTCCAGGGCGGAGAGCCCGCTGAGCAGGTTCTTCCTGCCCCGGTAGCCGACGTTCAGCGTATGCGCGCCCAGGCTGCCGTGGAACCAGCCGAAGTCGCCGGTCACCAGCATCACCTGGTCGGGCCAGAGGTCCAGATCGATGAACCCCTCGGTGGAGGTGATGACGCTGTCTCCGCCGGACGAGGCGTCCGGATCGCCGGCCGAAGCGGCCGGTCCGCCGGACGAGGCGTCCGATGCGTCCGCCGCCGGGGCGGGGTCCGTGCCGGCGCCGTGGATGCTCAGGTGGCCGAAGACCTTGGTGTAGCTCAGCGTCACCTTCCCCCGCCACAGATCCACGGCGAGGGTGTGGCTCTGGGGGATGGAGAGGAACAGGCTTTCCCGCACGCGCATCACCTTGCGGCCCACCTCGGCATTGAGGAGGCGGCCCAGGTTGTCGGCGGTCAGGAAGGAGTCCGGCTCGCTGAAGCGCATCTCGAAGGTCTCGGGGTCGACGAAGTAGGGCACGTTGTATTCCACGTCCAGGTAGCCGTGCGCGCGCATGCGCGCCCCCATGCGCGAGACCAGTGTCACGGGGCCGGCGGAGACGCCCAGCTCGGGGCTCCAGGCCTTTCCCTGGTACTCGCCCCGGGCGGAGCCGTAGACGCGGGTGTCCGGATATTCCACCAGGAAGGAGGTGTTGGCGCCCTCGCCGGACACGGTGATGCGGCCGGAGACGTCGGGGCGGAGATCGCCGGCGGTGCCGGCCGTGAAGAGGTGCTTGTGCACCTGGAAGGCCACCGTGAGCCACGGGGCCGGGCGGAAGGCGTAGCCGAAGGTCAGGGAGCGCCAGTGCATGTCGAAGACCATGGGCATGTGGACGCTGCCCTTGAGGAGCACGGAACCGCTTTCGAGGGTGGTGTCCATGTCGATGCGGGCATCGCCTAGGGCGCCGCGCACCGCCAGGCTGGCGTTCTCGCGGGCGGCGAAGAATACCGCGCCTCCCAGCACCGGCGCCGACAGGTCGAGGTGCACGTTGAGATCCTGTGAGACGCGGGCGAACAGCTCCGGCATCACCACGCTGGAGTCGGCGGCATCGCCGAGGAAGCCCTGGGCGTCGGCGGAGAGATTGACGGGCAGGTTGAAGACGGCCTGGGCCCGGCCGCGGTCCAGGGGCCGGCTGAGGGGCGATTTCAGGATATCATAGGCGAACGCGCCGCGGATCTCGGCATCGGCCTGTCCGAGCAGCAACAAGGGTTGGGCGGCGGCCGTCCCGAGGATTCCCAGGACTGCGGACAGCGGGAAGAGGATACGCACTGCGCACAGTATCGCATTCCTGGCCCCGCAAATTCCTAAAGCTGACGAAGTCGCCGGTCAGGGACGGTCGTTCTTCAGCGGATGGAAGGATATCGATCGAAAAAGGGCCCGAAGGCCCTTTTTTTCTCGAATTCTACGGGAGACTGGAGGCGGCGGGGTTTTCCACCTCGGCCTCCAGGGGTTTTGAAAGGACCTCGTTGAGCTCGGGGACCTCCCGTATCTGGCTCTTCATGTCCGCCGAGAAGCGGAACAAGGCCACCTTACGGCGTCCCAGAGGGCAGACCTCTCCAGTGCGAGGATTGCGGGCCGGCCGGGGCTTCCGAACCTTGGTATAGAAGGTTCCGAATCCGCGGATTTCGATAGTCTTTTCCTGGTTCAGGTACTCGCCGACCAGCCG
>CBILQL010000433.1:0-4993 GCA_966238865.1 uncultured bacterium | reverse complement strand
CGGCCTTGGCTATCTTGCCGGAGATGGTGCCCGCCTGGATGAGGTTGATCAGCTCGCCGAGATGCTCGGGGGTGAACTTCAAATCCTTCACCGTAATGGCCCGATCCTTGACTACGCGCAGCACCTCCCCCATCACCCAGTTGGAAGCGGCCTTCTTGTCGGCGGTCACCGCGCAGGCGCGCTCGAAGAACTCGGAGACCGATTTCTCCTTGGTGAGCACGGCGGCATCGTAGGCGGGGATGCCGAGCTCGTCGACGTAGCGGCGGCGGCGCGCCTCGGGCAGCTCGGGAAGGGCCTCGCGCACCTTGTCCACGGCCTCCCAGTCGACGTTGAGCCGCACCAGGTCGGGCTCCGGGAAATAGCGGTAGTCGTGGGCCTCCTCCTTGGTCCGGATGGCCACCGTGACGCCCTTGTTCACGTCCCAGCGCTTGGTCTGCTGGGCCACCGTCCCGCCCTGGTCGAGTGTCATGGCCTGCAGTTCGATCTCGGCGTGCAGGGCCTTCTCGATGTTGTGGAAGGAGTTCATGTTCTTGAGCTCCACCCGGTTGCCGAGGGGCGCGAACTCGTCCTTGCGCAGGGAGACGTTGGCGTCGCAGCGCAGGTTGCCCTGCTCCATGTTGGCGTCGCAGATCTCGAGGTACTCCAGGATCTGCTTCAGCTTCTCCAGGTAGAGATAGGCCTCCCGGGGGGAGCGCAGATCCGGGTTGGAGACGATCTCGATGAGGGGCGTGCCGCATCGGTTGGCGTCGAAGAGCGAATCGGCCACGGTGAGGTCGTGGATCAGCTTGCCGGCGTCCTCCTCCATGTGGATGCGCTTCAGCCCGATGCGCTTGCGCGTGCCGTCGTCGAGGTCGATTTCCAGGAAGCCCTCGGTGCAGATGGGCCTGTCGTACAGGGCCACCTCCCCCTGCTGGGTGATCTGGTAGCCCTTGGGGAGATCCGGATAGAAGTAGTTCTTCCGGGTCCACATGGCCTTGGGATCGATGCGGCTGGAGCAGGCCAGGCCCATCTTGATGGCGTATTCCACCGCCTTGGCGTTGGGCACCGGCAAGGTGCCGGGCATCCCGAGGCATACCGGGCAGACCAGGGTGTTCGGCTCGGCCCCGAACTCGACCCGGCAGCCGCAGAACATCTTGGTATTGGTGGAGAGCTGGGCGTGGACTTCCAATCCGATGACGACGCTGTAAGGCATGGAGACCAAGGTAAAAATTCGCATGGGCGGTGTCAGGATGGCGTCCCGACCGCGGTCCGGCCACGGGTTGACGTCTCCCCCATTTCTTCCCATTTTGCTCTTCCGGCTTTCGCCCGCGGAGCGGGCCGGCCCATCCATTCTCATTCTCGAAGGCATCCATGTCGCTTCCCCAGGGCCTAGCCTCCTACGAATTCAAGCGCACCCTATCCCCCTCCCGGGACGTGCCCACGCTCTGGCATCTCAAGGTGGAGCGGGAGGCGGACGGGCTTCCCATCCTGGAACCCTCCGGACGGCCTCCCTTCACGCCCATCGAGGTCCCGGCCGTGTTCGGCGCACCCGGACCCGTCGAGCTCGAGATCGGCTGCGGGAAGGGCAACTTCCTGGTGGAGTACTGCGAGAAGCATCCGGAAAGGCCCTGCCTGGGAATCGAGAAGGAGCCGGAGATCGCCTTCCTGGCGGCGCGCCGGCTGGCCAAGCGCCCCCATCTCCCCCATGCGCGCGTCCTCCTGGGCGACGCCTTCCACTTCCTGCGGGATTGGCTGGACGGGAACAGCGTATCCGCCTTCCACATGTATTTCCCCGATCCCTGGCCCAAGAAGCGCCACCATAAGAACCGCCTGATGGGCCCGGAGTTCATGGAGCAGGTCCGCCGCACGGCCCTGCCGGACGCCCCGTTCCACTGGGGCACCGATCACGCCGAATACAACGCCGAGGCGCGCGCCCTGTTCGCGGCCACGGAATGGCTGGAGATGGTCGATCCGGACGCCCCTCCCACCGAGGGGATCATGACGAACTTCGAGAAGAAATACCGGAAGCAGGGGAAGCCGATTTACCGCTGCGTGCTGAGGATAAGGAAATAGCAGCGCTGCTGTTGAGACGGAATTTCTCGCTGTTGAGAAGGCATTTCGTTTTACGTTTTTCGTTTTTTGAGGGGAATTGTGGGACAAGGCTGCTTGGCCTTCCTTGCAAAAAACGAAAAACGTAAAACGAAAAACCCCTCCCTGTTACCCCCTCCTCCTCTACCCCCTCTCGTCCCTCATCATTCTCCGCAGCGCCTTCGGCAGGCCCGTCCGGTGCCACTCTCGCCATGTCCGGTAATGCTCGTACTGCCGCTCCCGCAGGCGGAAATCCCGGCCGTGGACCACGCGGCGGCCGCCTTCCTTCCGGGGAGGGATGACCGCGTGCAGGCATTCGTGGTAGACGACGCCCCCCAGTATCTCGGGCGTGACCTCCGGGCAGTCGTAGCCGCGGCTGATGGTGATGAGGTGGTAGGCGCGGCCCTGGGCATCCTCGGCCAGCCGGTGGGTGGAGAGGCCTCCCAGCCGGGAGGCCCAGGTGATGCGCGCCTCGAGGGTCCCCCCGAAATAACGCGCGTTCACCTCAGCCAGCACGGCCTCCAGGTCGTGGCAGGCGCCCTGGGGACGGAGTCGTGCCAGGCGCCGCCCGTTCGCCGCGAGCCGCCTGGCGCGCGCGGGACCCTCCATGTCCCGGGATTCACGCAGGGCGTCCCGGATCATGTCCTCCAGGCGCCGGCGTTCCAGTCTCGCCTGGACGTCGTCGCGGCGGATGCGTTTCGAGACCAGCACGGCCCAGCGCAGGGCCGCCTCCTTGGCCTCCCGCGGCGCGGATTCCAGGGAGGCGGGGACGCGCAGGAGCAGGGATTCCCGGCGGGCGCTCCAGGTGACCTTCCAGCTCTCCTTGAGGCGCTTCCCGGATTCGACCCGCACATGGGCGTAGGGGCCCCGGCAAAGCTCCGCGAAGGATGCTTCCGGTGAAGGCAGCGGCGGAGCCGCTGCGACCGCGGATGGAGGCGCCGGGGCGTCGAACAGGGAGAGCTGCCGGATGAAGGTGGCGAGGCCCCGCAGCATCACTTGCCGGTGCGGGTCGTGTCCGCGGGCTTGGCGCCTTTGGCGCCGGGCCCCGAGACGGGACCGGAAGCGCCTTTGGCCGGAACCGGGTTGGACCCGGAGGGCTGCTTGCCGCCGTCGGCCGGCTTGGCTCCGGATTCCGGGTCGGAGGCCGGCGATTCCCCGTCGACGTCCTTGGCGGGCCGGGAACGGCTGGATTTCAGGAAATCATCCTTGTCGAGGAAGCCGGAACGCTTGTCCAGGGACTCGAACTCCTTCTCCAGCGAGACGCTCTGGCTCTCGGGCAGGAGGATGTGGGGCGTGATGTAGATGACCAGCTCGGTGGTGAAGACCTTCAGCTTGCGCCAGGAGAACAGGTAGCCCAGGATGGGGATGCTGCCGAGGATGGGCACGAACGAGCGCGTGTTGTCCTCCTTGGAGTTGATGAGGCCGCCCAGCGCGATGGTTTCGCCGTCCATGAGGCGCACGTTGGTGTTGATGGAGCGGTTGGTGACCGGGGGCGGCCCCGACGTGCCGCTCGCCTCGGTGGTCTTGATGCTGGGGCTGACGCTGACGTTCACCTCGCCGTGCTTGGTGACCCATGGCGTCAGCTCGATGGTGATGCCGTCGTCGATGGTGCGGTAATCGCTGTTGGTGAAGCCGTCCTTGTTCATCGACTGGACCATGTAGTACGAAGTCCGGCTCACCTTCAGCTCGGCCTTGTTGCCGTTGAGGGTGGTGATCTTGGGCATGGACAGGATCTTGGCCTTGCTCCTGGATTCCAGCGCCCGGAGGTTGATCTCGAACTTGGGCGGCAGGATGCCGATCACGCCCTTGAAGGATCCTTGCGAGAACGTCTGCCGGACCCCGCTCATGGTGGCCTCGGCGTTGACATTGGCGCCGACGTTGTCGCTCTTGCCCGGGGCGAGGCCCAGCTCCGAGTCCTTGTCCCGGTTGTATTCCACCACCACCACCTCCATCAGCACCTGGGGCGTGGGCACGTCGATCTTCCCGAGGAAGTCCTTCGCCAGCTGGATGTCGTCCACGGTGCCGTTGATGAGCACCGCGTTCTGCTCCTTGATGACCTTGATGTTGTCGGCGCCGATGGACTTGGGCATCAGCTTCTCGATGTTCTCGACCTTGATGAACTTGAGGTAGATCAGTTCGGCCCCGGACAGGGCCTGGCCGGAAGGCGTGTTGGGATTGCGATCGCCGATGAGCAGGGTGCCGCCCCGGTTCAGGAAGGCGTAGCGCGTGCCTTGCAGCAGCGCGCCCAGGGCGTCGTTCACGGAGACGCCCTTCAGGTGGGCGTTGACGTTGCCGCTCACGTCCCCGATGATGGTGTAGTTGAGGCCCGCCTGCTCGGCGATCTCGCGCAGGGCGTCGCCGAGGGAGGCGTTGCTGAGGGACAGGGTGACCTTGCCCTCGTGCACGTCCACGTCCGAGCTGCCGGATCCGGAGAAGCCGGGGCTCCGGCGCCGCTGGCCCGGCATCATGGAGACGTCCCGGCCGGAGGAGTCGCCGTTCTCGACCAGGTACACGCCGTTCTTGAGCCGCACGTCGTAGTTGTTGGCGGCCATGATGGCCTTGAAGCCGTCCACGGGCTCGACGTCCTTGAGATGCCCGGTGACCAGGCCGCGCAGGTTCTGCCCGGCCACCACGTTGATCTTGGTGCGCTCCCCGAATTCGCGCAGGAAATCCTTCACCGGCTTGTTCTGCACGTCCAGGGTCATGCGCTTGCCCCGCACCTCGATCACGCTGAATACGCTCTCGCGGGGCTTGCGGACCCGGTAGACGCTCCCGTCCGCGATCAGGTCCAGGCCGCTGGTGGGCACCGAGCTCTTGCGCGTGCGCACCAAATGCCAACTACCCGAAAGTTGCTTGCCGGAGAGTGAAAATTTGAGGTGCCCCTTGCGCAAGGCGGCGTGCGGATCACCCTCTGGTTGCCAGCTGC
>CBILQL010000432.1:0-4997 GCA_966238865.1 uncultured bacterium | reverse complement strand
GTGCCGTTAGCTCAAGCTGAGGGCCAGCTACCGCTTTTGAAGAAGACCCTTGGACGGATACGCAAAAGAGTAAGCGCCAGCCCGAAGCTTAGAGCGAACGGCCGCGCACCCCTCGAAGGCCATTTGCGCAAGTTGCTTGCAACTTGCCTTCATGGCGCTTGTTGAATGCGCCGCAGGCCAAGCGCCGGCACGGCGCGCAGAGTGCCCCGCGCCCGAAGAGTTGACCGGATGCATTTGTATTTCCGCGCGCCCGCATTTCCCTTTTCTTCCTGCCCGCTCTTATTTTTGGTTTTGCCCGCTCGCTCGTTTTTAGTTTCAGCGCCGAAAGGCGCTCACTTCGAATTTCCTATACTTTTTATATCCTCAATCATTTACACTTTTTCTTTCCGCAGCGCGAAGTGCTCCAGCATTTCGCGCTGCAAACATTTGTGCGCCCGCAGTACTTCATATTCATTGATTAGAGGAGATATTCCGAGAGAATTTTGCGTACTTCTTTTGAAATTACAGGAAAGTTGTATCCACCTTTGGTTGACCAAGAGTCGGTGTTTTTCATGTTATGGATGGCGGACACCTTTTCCAATACTTCATCGTGCGGATATAAGTACCAATTATTTTCGTCTCGAAACATGACATAGATGTCTTTGCCGAGGTATTTTTTGTCGAAGGCCAAGCGGCTTTTCAGTTGAACCTTTAAGTAGATTTCAAGGTCGATATGCTGGGCGATAAAGTCCGCACCCTTCCAATCATCATCCAATTTATAAGTGGCGAATCCATATTCTGCCAAAATCGCGCCGGCCTTTTGATAGTTGAATCGCTCCTGCTGGCGAGGATTCAGCTTCGAGTAATTTATTTTTCCAACCTGGGTCGTTTTAAGCTTCATAGTTGACAGACCAGAATGATTCAAGTCCCTAACGCCTTCATGGCCGCAGTCTTGGGATCTCCGTAAAATACGGGATCCACATGCTCCATGATATCTGCACTTACGTCGAGGAAGTTCCGTTTGTTCTCAATGGGGATAAGAGCACGCTTGGCCCCGTTGTCCATGGCAACACGCAACGGCTCCGCAAGCGAACGAACCGCTTTGATATTGCCCTGAATGCTCATGTCACCAAGAACCAGGAAACCGGCGGAAACCGACATTTTCCGCAATGCCGAGCAGCAGGCAACGAATACGGCCACGCCAATGTCGGTTTCGATTCTGTTCCCCAAAAGGTCGATTACCTGCAAATGGAAATCGGAATTATCCACGTCCGGCCCTAGTCCTAATTCTCCTCGCTTTGCCTGCATGCAAGCAAAGGCCCGCTGGGCCGACTCTTTCATAGTTCCGGAAAGCCCTCCAGCCATTTTCAATTTTCCCGTGCCGGAAGAAACGGAAACCTCCACTCTTATTAGCCCCACCATGCTGGCGTCCGAAACCCCGGCCGTGTAAACCGTTCCCGGGCCAGGAGGATCCGGGGGAATGAGGTTGCGGCCGCCCTGTTCCGGGACGCCTACAAATTTTTCCTCCCCATTTTCCCTTGTTATATAGCTGAAGGACGTTTGATGATACTCGAAAGATCCGAGTTTCTTCAATTGTTCCTTGACCCGGCGCCTTCCTTCCAAGGCAAGCTCGAGCAATTCAACCATCTCTTCGCGTGTGGCTTCGCCGTGCGGGTGAATCAATTTCATCAATCCCGAAAAAGTTTTTTGCACGGCCTTGCGGTCGCGTTTCACCAGATGGGAACCGAAGGCGAATTCCCGTTCGATGACCTCCGTAAAATTCAGCTTACGGAGTTCTCGCATGGCCTCAGCCAAGTAATCGACTACGAATCCGTATCGATCCGTGAATAACTCGGGGCGCATTTTGGGGATTTCCCATCCGGGGACATAGAAATGCAGTCTATCCAAGAAAGCCAATGCCTGAACATTTTCCGGAAGGGGTTCGAACAAATGACTGGTCTGTACCATAACGTCAACCGGGCGATTGGTATTCCCGAAGAGAGCCATGCTTGCCTCACCGCTTGTGGCCTCTGATCCTCTCTGGAACTGCCCGGATTCGCAATACGTTTGGAGCATGGGAATCAATTCCTTGGGCATATTGCGTAGTTCAGCCACTTCGTCGAATGCCACCACGTCCCAAAGCTGCACCAATCCTTTTTGCCTCCCCGTGACATGGCCAAATAGACCCGCAACCGTCGGGGAACCCGTCATCAAAGCGGCATAAGGGGAGATTTCCTGCACGACATAGCTTTTTCCCGTTCCGCGAGGCCCCAATTCAATTAGGTTGTAATTCCGCTCGACCAAAGGGATAAGGCGCACCAGAAGCAGAAATTTCAGCCGCCTTTCCATAGCCATAGGCTCATAACCCATGCTCCGAAGAACAAGGTCAATCCACTCGTCGGTCAAAAATTCCTTGCGGAGACTCCGGTACTCCTGAAGATCGAAACTCGCGATTTGAATGGGAGTGAGCTTCTCCACCCAGAATGGATACTTCCCCTTTTCAGCCTCGTTGTATTCAAAGCGTAGATCGAGTTGGGCCCAAATTCCTCCCATCAACAGACGCTCGAAGTCCCGGACATAATGCGTAGGCACATGAAGGTATTTATCGCCGAAATTAACGGCCTCAGCCCAATAGTCGCTGTCCACCAGCCTCACCTTGATTTTATCAATAAAGGTGTGTTTGCCGTTTTCCTTCACCTTGCTCTGCGCCTTCAACGCCTCGTCAGGGCGGATATAATTATTGGCCAAGGTGTCGTTCACCACTTGGAGACCCATCTGGATGGCAATTTCATCCGAGGAGGCGCAGTATTTGCCCAGTAGGTATTCCAGAACGAAGACGGGGACGTTGGCGCCGACCTTGATCTTGCGGACTAAATCCTTGCGTACCACTTTTCCGGCGAACAGCCGATTGGCCTTCTCATCCAAAGAATCCGCGACATAAGGGGCTTTGTTGTTCATGGCTTAAACTCCAAGTTGCACGGGAATATCCCGGGGCGAACGGTAGATTTCCGCATCGGTGGCGGGATCAACCAGGACCAATCGTATCGCGGGCGACTTTTCATCATTGAGCAAAAAGGCGATGGTCACGTCCTTGCCATCCGACGCCAATACCACGCATCCCGATTCGCGGTCGAACTCACCGCCGACGGCCATGCAGGCATTGCCCACGCATTTGCCCTCGACCAGCAGCAATGGCCTGACGGTTTGAGGCGTGGCGAACAGGGACATTTTTTGCCCACCCAGCCGGAATGAAGCCGTAAAAATCCGATTGGTAATGGATTCCGGCAATCCGGAAGCCACCACGTTTTGCACAATCTGGGTTTTGGAAGTCTCCTGCGATTTTAAGCGAACTTTCAAAACCGGGATGACCATTTCCTGCAAGGACAAGCCGCCGTGATGATAGGACAAGTCCCCTCCCGACCGGAATACTCCGGAGCCGCCCGGGAAAACAAAATCCAGATTAGAGGCATATCCTAGCATTCCAGCCTGAACGCGCAGGCAACCCGAAGGGGTGCTGCCGCCACGACCGATCCAGCAGCGGCGATGAAGCTCCACGGTTTCGCCACCAGGCGGATCGATACGCATGGACTCGTCGCGGTCTTCTCCGAAAAAGAGATGCCCATGATCGGCTGAAACCACGGCATTCTCAATGCCTTCCGCGGATAGCCGTCGAATGGCCTTCGCCAGGTTATCAATGACGGAATCCATGACCAGGCGGGCCAAGGTGTGCCCGGTTTCGCCGAATTGATCGATTTCTTGCGAGCGGACAATTACGACCTTCGCGCCTTCGATTTTCTTTCGAAGTTTGGCGGCAGGCAGGTTCAAGACCTCGTCCAGGGAGAGATCAACCGATCCCGGGATTTGCGCGGCCGCGTATTTTTGCCTGGAAACCAGGTCCGGAAGAAATTTTCCTCCGACATTGGAACCCAGGCGCCCGTCCTGATCCGTCACGGCGAAATCGGCTGCCGCGCCGGGAAGCAATGCCGCCATGCCGATGGGAGTGATGCCCGGTAAGGCTCCGATCGCCGGGCGCAAATTCACCTCGGCGGATTTTGGTAACCGCTCGGCAAGTTCGAAGCCCATTTCATACCGGAAGGCATCCACCATGAAATAGGCCACCGGTTTGGGACTATCAGCCGCGAACACGCTGTAAACATGGGTCTGGGAAAGGGTCGAGCCCAGGTTCCAGTTGGCTTTGCCCAGCGCTTTGGAAAATCCTTCCGCCATGGCATGGCATGTTTCCTCATAGCAGTTTCGGACCACCCGCAACGCTGTTTCCTCGGGAGCTATATCCTGCTTGGATACAAAGGTTTCCAGACGCCGTTGAGCCAGATCGAGATTGAACCAAGGCTTTTCCCTGCCCGCATAGGCCTCAATCCACAGCAACGGATTTCCATTACTGCCCGGCAACGCACTTCGAACCGTCTGGGCGGCCAGGCCCAATTCAGCCATGAGGCGGCAGGTTTCCCATAGGGCCTTGACAGCAACGTCATGCTCGGGCCAGAAACTGCTTTTGCGCTCATTGACCAAGGCCACGGCTTCTTCAAAGCGCTTTGCGGCAATCAGTTCACCGCAATGGGCCCGCAAGGTCGCTTCTTCGAATCGGAAAGTGTCTATGGCACCCAAGCCACCGGGAGGTATGCGCATTTCGTCCAACCGAAGTTCCCTCTCAACCTGGTCGGCCAATGCCGGATATACGCCGGAGAAATCCAGGCGCAACCGGCGTGCCAAGCCCCTGAGGGCCGTCTCGTCCTCCTTCCTTTTGGGTGCCGGCACGCCCTCCATGCTGGGAGGCGGAGGTACTCGAAGATCCAGGCGGAACTCGCCACCCAAGACATACCGAAGTACCATTGACCTCGCCTTGCCCAAGGAGGTATCGGACGGAAGCTCCAAGCCCAATCGGTGGCGAACCAACCTTATCAATTCCCCTATAGCCTGCTTGCCCTCGATGTCGGGGTCGCGCTTGGAATCGGTCAACCAAGCGGCCAACAAAATATCATTGTCCCGTATATCCCTGA
>CBILQL010000431.1:0-5009 GCA_966238865.1 uncultured bacterium | reverse complement strand
TCGAAGGTGGTCCATCCCCCCAGGGTCCCCTGGGCGCTACCCATGGACCGCACATACTGCCGGGTCGCATCGCCCAGGGCGATGGTCCCGAGCGGCCGTTCGGGGCGCACTTCTCCGAGGCAGACCTTGAACCGGGGCCCGTTGCGGCCGAGGCTGAATTCCTGCCCTTCGCCGATTTCGGCCTCGCCGACCTGGCTTTCGCCCAGCCAGGTGCCGTTGGCGCTGCCCAAATCCTTGAGATGGACCTTTCCGTCCTTGAGGTACACGGAAACGTGGTTGTTGGAAACCATGGCTTCGGTCTCCGGAATCCGGATGCCGTTGTTAGGGGCGCGGCCCAGGCCGATGAGGCCGCGGATTGGATACAGCTTGTCGCTACCGTCCAAAGGCTTCAGGCAGAAGCCCAAGGCGGGCGGTTTTCCCCCGCCCCCGAATATCCGTGCCAGGACGGAAAGAGCCATGGTTTCCGGAAGGTAGCTAATCGATGCGAATAGTGTCTCCCTATGGATTCATGTGCTCCTCATCGCCAGGATTCGCGCATGCAGGATGTTGTTCTCTTTGTGGATATGGGCGTGCAGGTCCGCCTCCAGCTGTTCCAAGCCATGGAACAGGGCCCGGTAGGAATTGCAGGCCTCGGGCGGAGGTTCGAAATCGGAGGCGAGATACCGGATGGATTCCAGGATGCGGCCCACCTCCGTATGCTCGTCTTCCAGGGACTTCACGCCTCCGTCGAGTTCGGCGCCGGCAACCCGGCCGTCGCTTTCCCACTTCCTGAAGGCGGGGAAATAGACCTCCTCCTCCTGGTCCAGGTGGGGAGCCAGTTCCTTGAACAGCCTTTCCACCGCCATCGCCAGGTCCGCCAATGCGGGTTGCCAGTCGCCGTGGACCCTGGCCACTTTTTGGGCGAGCGCGATGAGCCGGGGCTGCTCCTCCCGCAGGTAGCGATGATGGGTCGACTCGATATGGTCGAGCAGCTCCTTCACGGACACCTTGTCCCAGCCCGCATCGGGCGAGGGCGCGGCTTTGCCGATCTCTTCGACCAGGTCCGTGCGGAGCGTGGCCGGGTCCAATCCCTTGCGGGCGCAGGCTTCCTCCAGGCTCCTCTTTCCGGCGCAACAATAGTCGATGCCGGCGGCTTCGAATACCCGGGAGGTCGCCGGAAAACGGGCCACCCATTGGCCCACGGTCAATCCCCGGAGCATCGCTTCCTCTGCCTGCTTCTCAATTGATTCTTTCATTTCGTCTCTCCTTTTCAACAGTTCGTATCATTGCAGCAGCTTCCGCATCGTGGCCGTCAGTTTCTCCCCCTCACTGACGAGATCGAAGGCGAATCCCGAGAGCCGCCACCGGGTGACGATGAGGCGCATGGATCCCATGGCGACCAGCGCCAGCTGGTCCTTGTCGATATCCCCGCGGATTTCGCCCTTGGCCTGGCCAGCGCCGATCAATGCGGCGAATTGCTCCTTCCGCTCGTCCATGATGGCGTGGATCATCCCGGAAAGGCGGCTGTCGTTCTGGAACATGCCTTCCGCGAAGATGATGGTGGCCATGGCGGGTTTGGCGGCGAAGCCGCGGAAAACCTGCCCGATCATGCCCTCGAGGATCCGTAGCGGCGATTCCGGGGCCGCCGAGACACGCGCATACATCGCCCGCTGGTTCGCCTGGAAGAATTTCAGGATAGCCAGCAGGATGTCCCGCTTGTCCTTGAAATGGCGGTACAGGGCGGGCTCCGACAGCTTGAGCCGGGCCGCCAGGTTCTTGATGGTCAGTTCCTGGATGCCGCCCTTGGAAATGAGGAGGATGGACGCTTCGACTATCTCCCTCTGCCTGTCGCTCATTTCCGGCAAACTGAATCCCCTTCGCCAGTGGTTAGTTAGCATTAACTAACATAAGTATAGGATACGGATTTCCGTCGATACGGGCAAGTGCCTCCCGTCTGCCAAAAAGACAAGCCGGGAAGGAATCTGCGGGAATCATTGCGTTTGCGGTGGGGGTGGCCAAGCCGCGCTTCTGGAGCTAGTATTTGAACGCGTTCAATTAAACGCGATTGTATCGCACCGCCTCGGATCCCGGCCATCCGCTGTCTCCCTTCAGCCCCGAATCCAATCCGCTCCGCGACAAGGTCATCGCCATCTTCGAGCGCGCCCTGGAGGGCCATGCTTCCGGCCTCACCAGGCCGGTGCGGGAAAAGCTCCCCGAATTGCTCTGGCTCTACAAGATGGGCATCATCCTGTTCTGGCTGTATGATGATTCGCCCGGCCAGGCGAAGACCTACCGGTTCCTGGATCAGACGTCGGACATCCTGGTCAAATTGATCCGGCTGTCCAAGGTCCCGGGCATCGGCGCCTTCGCCAACCGGATGGTGAAGCTGGTGGACGATTTCAAATTCTGGAAGGAGTGAAGATGCGCATCGCCGGTACACACCAGAAGATCTGGCTGCTCACCGCCCTGACTGCGCTGGGGTATATGGGAGTCCTCTGGTTCTTGTTCTCCGATCCGACAAGGTCGGGTATCGCCGAGGTCATGAGCGTAAGCTTCCTGCTGCTGGTTCCGTTCGTGACCGGGGCCTTGATAAATTTTTTCGCGCCCAGGGAGAGGAGGGGGACCGCGGCCTTCGTGTTCGGATATCCCAGCCTGTATCCGTTGCTCGCGCTCTCCATCGCCTTCATAGTCAAAATCGAGGGGATAATCTGCGTGCTCATGGCCGCTCCGGTTTTCGCCTTCATGTCCTCCCTTGGAGCCATGGCCTTCTGGCTGGTTTCCCGCCGCATCGGCGCCAAGCGCGAACGCGGGAGCCTGATGGGCATGTTGCTCTTGCCCGTAGTGGCAGGTCCCATCGAAGGGAGTTTCGAGCCCGGCGTCAAAGGGTCTGTCTCGGAGTCGCGTATTGTCATCGCCGCATCCGCGGATACGGTGTGGAAAAATATCATCCGGGTGCCGAAAATAGGGAAGAAGGAGATTCCCCTGGGACTATCCGCCTTGATGGGCTTCCCGGACCCCGTGGAAGCGACCTTGTCCCATGAAGGCATCGGCGGCGTGCGCAGGGCCAGCTTCGAAGGCAACGTGGTGTTCACGGAAACCATCGACGCGTGGCAGGAAAACCAGAAGCTGTCCTTCTCCATCGTCGCCAATACGGAGGAAATCCCGCCCACCACCATGGACGAGCACATGATCGTGGGGGGTGAATACTTCGACGTCCTGAGAGGGACGTATGAAATCGAGGATCTGGGCGGAGGAAAATGCCTGTTGAGGCTGACCAGCCACCACGTGGCCGTCTCCCATGTGAATATCTATGCCGACTTGTGGGGACGGATCCTGATGCGCGACATCCAGAACCGGATCCTGGAGGTGATTCGCAAGCGGTGCGAAACTTCCGGCTCCGGGGAGGCGTCCACCGCATCGATCTTCCGTCCGGCATTTGGAAAAGCGGCCCGTAATGAATAGGTTTTCGGGCCAGGGGAGGCGCCCGCCGGCCGGCCCCGATTTTCCAAAGGAGTCCGCTACATGCTACCTCGCGCCTGGATTTTGTCCGCCCTGATTGGGCTGGCCGCCTCCGCCTCCCGCGCCGAACCGGAGCCTGAAAACAGGAACGCGATATTCATCGCCCCGCTCACCATGATCATCGCGGGCTCCTCCCTGGAGTTCCCGGTGGTATCCATGAGCTATGAGCGGATGCTTGGGCGCGGGTATTCTCTCTACCTCCCTTTCCACGGCGGGTATTACGACAGCGAGGACGAGAAGGCCACTTGGGCCGTAGGATTCGGCGGGGGCCTGCGGAAATACATCGGCCGACCCTTTTCCGGCAGCTATTTCACCTTCCAATACGACCAGTTCCTGACCAACCAGGAGTCGAACGATTGGAATACAAACGGTTCCGTGGACGAGTCGCTGGCATTTTTCCAATTGTCCTACGGCTACAAATTCCAATGGTCGCAATTCGCCCTGGATCTGGGGATCGGAGGCGCCTTCTACATCACCGAAACGGAAAAATTCACGCGGCCCATCACTGCAGTGAATATCGGTTTCCCTTTCAGCAGCAAGACATTCGGCTTCTGACCAGGCGAGGCGGATGTGAACGGAAGAGTTTTAGCATTCGGATTGGCGGCCCTCCTGTCGTGGGTGCCTGTACGCGCAGGGACCGACAAGCTGCGTTCAATCACCATCCACCCGTTCCTGAGTCTTCCCATTTCGGGTCTGCACATTTCATACGAGCAACCGCTCCAGGGGCTGAACAGCCTGGAAATACCCCTCTATTTCGGATACTCCGAATTCACTTACGAAAACGCGGTCCTGGCCCTGGGCTCGGGCGTGGGTTACAGGCGCTATCTGCTGCATTCCGGCCGGGGAACCTATGTGAACCCGCAATTGGAAATCATGAACGTGCGCTTTTTCTCGGACAGGGAATACGCCGCCGGCAACGCCCTCATCGTCATGCCCAGCCTGCGCATGGGTTACAAGTTCCGGTGGGAGGTCTTTACCATGGACCTGGGTCTGGGCTTCGGCCTGTTCACCAGCACCATAACCGAGGGCGGGCCGGACGATGATGTCTCCGGGATGGCCTTGATACCCTGGGGCAATTTCGCCCTGGGCGTCCCGTTCTAGGGGCCACAGCCGTTCCAGCGGCCCCAGCCCTACCGTTCCCGTCTCAACGCACCGCTTTGACGACCATGGTCCGCGCCGGCCCGGCCTCGGGAACGGCCTTGAGACTCAGCATGTAGATTCCATGCGGCCCCGGGGCGTCCCAGGCCAGGCGGTGGGTACCAGCCCCGTGGCGGCCGCGGGCGACCACGCCGTACGAGCGCCCCTGCGCATCGCGGACGGTCACCTCGATGTCCGCGGCTATGGGCAGGTCCAGGCGCAGTCCGCCGTCCGCCTCCGGGCTAAGGCTGAAGGCGGCGGGAAGGGCGGCGCCCGGCCCGGGCGTGCGCACGGGAAGCGGACCCTTCGCGAACCAGACCGGTTTCTGGGCATTGGGCAGGAAGGATACGGCCTTGCCTGCCGGGATGAACTTG
>CBILQL010000430.1:0-5014 GCA_966238865.1 uncultured bacterium | reverse complement strand
AGAAAGAGGTCATCCCCGTGCTCCAGAACCTGGAGAGCTTCGAATACGATCTCATCGTGAAGCTCAAGAAGCTGACCGGGAGCACCAAGACCATCGGCATCATCGAGGGCGGCGAGGGCGACAAGCTCACCCTCTCCCTGCCCGGGCAGCCCCCCAAGACCACCACCGGCTTCGACGAAAACTTCGGCATGCTGAAGGAGGAGACCGAGAAGCTGTACAAGGTCGAGAAGCTGGACGCGGCCGGCGGGCCCATCCCCGGCCACATCGACCTGGTGCTGGTGGCCGCCCCCACCCGGCTCGGGGACAGGGAGAAGTTCAATATCGACCAGTTCCTGATGAAGGGGAAATCCGTGGTCTTCCTGTCGCCGGGCGTGGACATGAGCCTGGGCATGGGGCTCAACGGCACCGCCTCCTCCAACGGGTACGAGGATCTCCTGTCCCATTACGGCCTGGGCGTCCGCAAGAACGTCATCCTCGAGGACCGGAACTTCCAGTACGTCCGCTTCGGAAACTCCTTCTTCCCCTCGCCCTATCCCTACTGGGTCATCGTCGGGGCGGAGGATTTGAGCGCCTCCAGCCCCATCACCTCCAAGCTGGGGGCCATCAGCTTCCCCTGGGTCTCCTCCATCGAATTGGACACCGCCGCCAAGGATTCCGCCAAGGTCGAGATCCTGGCGAAGACCTCGACCGGTTCGTGGGAAGAGGCCAACAACTTCTTCCTGCTGCCCCGCGATCTCAAGGAATACCGCCCGGTAGGCCAGAAGTCCTACCCGCTGGCGGTGCTCAAGAGCGGGAAGTTCCGCTCCTTCTACGGCGACCGCCCGCTGCCCCAGAGCGACAGCGTCAACCGCCTGGATACCACGGGCTTCCTCAAGGAAGCCGCCGGCGAAAGCCGGCTCCTGGTCGTCGGCAACGCCCTTTTCGCCACTGATTTCTACGTGGGCTACACCCAGTCGAATGCCGGGGCCGGCCTGGCCTATGCGAGCCTGAACTTCCTCCTCAACAGCTTCGATCAGCTGGCCCTGGACCCGGACCTCATCACCATCCGCAGCCGGGAAATCGCCAATACCCCGATCCTGGAGGCCAAGAAGACCAAGAAAACGCCCATCCTGCTCATCAATATGCTGGTGGCGCCCATCCTGCTGCTGGCGGCGGGAATCTTCATGGGCTACAGGAGGAAGAAGAAGGAGTCGATGGCATGAAAAAGACCCTGATCGCATTGGTTGCCGCCCTGGCCCTGCTGGGGATCATCCTGATCAAGCGGGGGAGCGACCGCAAGGCCATGCAGGGCGACGTGCCCGCGCTGGACAGCGCCGCCGTCCGGGGATCGATCCGGGGCCTGCGCTTCTCCAAGCAGTCCGACACCGCCGTCCTCGAGATGAAGGGCGGCGCCTGGCTGGTGCGGAACGACAGCTTCCCCGCCGACACCGCGAAGCTGAACCGGGTCCTGGGCTTCCTGACGGGGCTCAAGGCGAAGGAGAAGGTCTCCCAGAGCGCCGAGCGCCTGAAGGAATACGGCCTCGACTCGGCGGAGGCCAGGCACGTGGTGATGCTGGACGGGGCCGGGAAGACCCTGGCCGATGTCGCCGTCGGGAAGACCTCGGGGGCGGATTACAGCTCCACCTATTGGAAATGGGAAGGGAAGCCCGAAGTTTACCGCACTCCCGGCAACTTCTCCTACGACCTCTCCGTCAAGGCGGAGGAATGGAAGGAACGCAAGCTGTTCGGGTTCGCCACCAAGGACATCAAGTTCCTGGAGGTGTCCTGGAAGGATACCACCGGCGCCCGCTATGCGTACAAGCTGGAGGCCACTTCCGACACGACCTGGAAGATGCTCCAGCCGGTGGACAGCAACCGCGTGGTCCTGGGCCAGGCCCAGGACATGGCCGCGCGCTTCACGGACATGAGCATCGACGAATTCGTCGTCCCCGCCGACACCAACGTGGCCAAGGCCCGGGCCGACAGCGCCACCCTCTGGACCAAGGCGACCCTCAAGGACGGGAAAGCCTTTGAGTTCTCGGTGGGCAAGCCTTACAACAACTACTACTACGTGAAGCACCCCGCGCGCGCGGACTTGATCAAGCTGTCCAGCTGGCGCTTCGACACCTTCAAGAAGAAGCCCTTCGAGATGCTGGAGGCGCCCCCGCCTCCCCCGGCGGACACTGCCAAGTCCGGAGCGGACGCCGCCGCACCCTAAGTCTCGGTCAATGCGCTGACCGCCCGGCATAGCGCGGGTCGGCTTGATTAAAACGCCGACCGCACGGCATTGCGCGGGTCGGCTCAGCGACCTGCCTGCCGGGTAGCCGCCCAGGCTGCCGGCAGGAAAGGCAGGTTGCGTCCCAGAACGTCGTATACCTGGCGGGCAGCCGGCCCGGTTTGCGCGAACTTCCCCCTCCGTAAGGACTGGATGGCTGTCGGCGTCATTACCGTCTGCAAGCCGTAATAGGCCGGCTTGGGGTTGAACGAATCGTCGAAGAGCAGCGGGGCGCCTTGGCCGGAATATTGGCCGGGAATCCAGGAAGAGCCGTCGTTGAGGCCCCAGACGAAGAAGTTCTTGCAATTGGGATTCGCCAGGCAGATTCCCAGCAAAGTCTCGTAGGCGGCGCGCTGGGAAGCCAGATGGGCGGCGGTGGGCGGCGTCGGGACCCGGAAATCGATTTCGGTCAGGGAGATGCGCAGGCCGAGATCTCCCAGGCGCTTGAGATTGGCGACCATTTCCGAAGGATTGAAGGATCCGTTGGACCCGGTGCTGGTGCCCGGGACGTAGAAATGGCATTGCAGGCCCACCCCGTCGATAAGTCCCTTGGCCTTCAGGCGGGACACGAGGGCGTAGACGAGATCGGATTTCTTCCCCATGCCCTCGCAGTCATAGTCGTTGTAGACCAGGAAGGCCGTGGAATCGGCCCGGCGGGCATAGGTATAGGCGGAATCGACGAAATCCCAGTTGTTGTTCACAGCATCAGTGCGCAGCGACCAGAAGCTCGACGACGTGCCGGTCCCCAGACGCATGCCGGCGCTGTCCCGCGCCACCGCCTCGTTCACGATGTCCCACTCGTGGATTTTCCCTCGGAAATGCTGCATCACCGTCGTGATGTGGGTGTTCATGATCTTGAACATGGTGTCGCGGGTCGCTTTCACGGTGGCCTGGGCCGGCATGTTGGCGACGAATCCGCTCTGCTGGTGCCAGACGAAGGTATGGCCGCGCACGACCATGTTGTTCCGCTGGGCGAAGTCGACCATGGCATCGGCCCCCGCGAATGTGAAGTTCCCGCGCGTCGCCTGCAGGCCGTCCCATTTCATGTTGTTCTCGCCGACCAGGCCGTTGAACTCTCGGGCCAGGGTGTTGTTGTAGGCGCCGGCCCCGCCGCCGGTCTTGTAGGCGCAGCCTATGGTGATCCCCCTGGCGGCGGCCAGCGTGCGCAGAGCCTGTCCCCGGGCGTCGGCGACAAGGCCGGATAGGACGTACCCGCCGCACAGGGCTAGGAGCATGGGTGCCTTCGACATGGGATTCCCTCTCTTTCTCGTCTCGTCAGGCTGCCGGCCAGTCGAGATCGGCATCGATTCCAGTTCGCAAGGCATCCTCCAGGGATGCCAGGAGGTCGCGGGAGTTGAATGCCCTGTCCGCCAGGGCGCCGAGTCCCGCCACGAAGTCTCCGTGAGGACGGCCGGCGCGGTAGTCGGGCTCCCGGGAGGGGTGGGCGAGATAGGTTTCCAGGTCCCCGAGGTCGGGGCGTACCAGGATGGAGGCAAGATAGAGGGCGAAGTCCCGGGGCATGTACAGGGAACAGCCGACCACCTTGCGGCCGCCGTCCGGGGTGGGACAGGCCAGGTCGGATATCCCCTTCGATTCCAGGATTAGCCCGGAGGCCTCGCGGACTGCGCGACGGACCAGATCGCAGCCCGCGGCGAAATAGTCGTGCAGGTTGCGTCCTTTGGTCCTGGCGAAGCGGAGCCCCACGCAGACGCAGCCGGGGGAGAGGAGCACAGCCCCGCCTCCGCCCATGCGGCGATGCACGGGAACGCCGTCGCGGACCGCGGCGTCCAGGCGCAGCTCCCGCCCGGGTTCCTGGGAATGGCCGATGACCAGGGCTTTTTCCGCCGGGACCCAGAACTTGTAGGGGATACGGGAGCGTTGGAGCAGCTCTTCGCCGGTGGGGTCATCCTCCGGCGCGATATCCTGGTGGGTCAAGACCTGCACGGATCAGATGTGCACCGAGGCTCCCTGGCTGTCCATGGCCGCCTCCATCACGGCTTCGGACAGGGTGGGGTGGGCATGCACGGTGTGCATGATCTCCTCGTAGGTGGATTCCAGCTTCATGGCCAGTCCCAGCTCCGCCAGCATCTCGGTGGCCTCGCTGCCCAGGATATGGGCTCCCAGGAGCTCGCCGTGCTTGGCGCCGAAGATGAGCTTCACCAGTCCCTCGGTATGTCCGATGGCCCTCGCCTTGCCGCTGGCCGAGAACGGGAAGCGGCCGATCTTGACGGGGATGTTCCTCTCCTTGCAGGCCTTCTCGGTGAGTCCCACCGAGGCCACCTGGGGCTGGCAATAGGTGCAGCCCGGGATCTGGCCGTAGTCCAGGCCGTGCTTGGCATGGCCGGTGATGCGGGCCACGGCCACTTCTCCCTCGGCCGAGGCCTTGTGGGCGAGGAGCTGCTTGCCGGCCACGTCGCCGATGGCGTAGATGCCCTTCACCGACGTCTCCTGGAAGGCGTCCACCTTGATGAAGCCGCGCTCGTCCAGCTTGACTCCGACCTGTTCCAGGCCGAGATCCTTGGTGTTGGGCGTCATGCCGACGGCCACCAGCACGCGGTCCACGGACAGGGAGATCTCCTGCTTGGCCGCGTCCAGGAGCTTGGCGTCGATGCGGCCGGGCTTGACCAGCTTGGCCTCCTGCACCGTGGTCTGCACGTAGCAGTTGATGCCCTGCTTCTTGAAGGAGGCCAGCAGGCTCTTGGCGATTTCCTCGTCCTCGACGGGCAGGATCTGGGGCAGCATCTCGATGAGGGTCACCTT
>CBILQL010000429.1:0-5029 GCA_966238865.1 uncultured bacterium | reverse complement strand
GGGGGCTGGCGTCGGGACGGAACGCGGGGCCGGGCAGTACCGCGGCCGGCACGCTGTCCGGCGGGGCCGGGGCCGGCGAAAGGGCCATGGCCATGCGCAGGCGGTGCAAGGCGTCTTCCAGGTTCCGGCGCGCCTCCCGGCGCTCGCTGGCCTCGGCGACAAGGCCGGACTCCGCGTGCAGGAGGCGCACGCCGCTGTAGACGCGGTTGCGCTTCTGGCCCCCGGGGCCGGGGCCCTGGAACGGGGCCTGGGCGCAACGGCGCAGCAGCTGCGCTGGCTCGAGGGCGAGCCAGGCCGCCAGGGTTTCGGCCGGGAAGGAAGCGGAGCCGGACATGGCTCCGCCAAAGATAGTCAGGACCCGCGCTGGAGGGGCCTGGTGGCGGCAGGGGCGCCGGAAGCGGCCGGGAACGACTTGCCGGCGGGGCCGGAGACGATATAGGCGGCCGGGGCGGATGCCGCGGCGACGGAGGCGGCGGCGGAAACGGCGGCTGCGCCGTGCGGATCGCCTTCGAGCACTTCCCGGAGCTTGTGGATCAGGGCCGGAGGGCTGAAAGGCTTGCCCAGGAAGGCCACCCGGTTCTGGAAGACGCCATGGCGCAGCACGGCGTCCTCGGTATAGCCGGACATGTACAGCACCCGCAGCCCCGGCCGGCGGGCGACCAGCTGCTCGGCCAGCTCGCGGCCGCTCATGCCGGACATGACCACGTCGGTGAGCAGGAGATCGATGGGGCCCCCCAGCGCCTCCGCCTTGGCCAGGGCCTCGGGGCCGGAGGAGGCCTCCACCACCCGGTAGCCCTGGGATCCCAGCACCTGGGCCGCCAGGCGGCGCACCACGTCCTCGTCCTCGACCAGGAGGATGGTCTCCCCCGCTCGGGACCGCGCCGGGGCCGCCTGGCGGCCCGGAGCCGGCTGCTCGTCCCGGGTCTCCAGGTCCGCCGGCAGCCAGGCCGAGATGGCGGTGCCCTTGCCCTTCTCGCTCCACACCGCCAGGTTCCCGCCCGCCTGCTGCACGATGCCGTAGACCATGGAGAGCCCGAGCCCGGTCCCGTGCCCGGATGCCTTGGTGGTGAAGAAAGGCTCGAAGAGGTGGACCTTCACGTCGTCGTCCATCCCCACCCCGGTGTCGCGGACGGTGAGGCGCACGTAGTCGCCGGGAGTCGCCGGGAAGTAGAAGCCGGCCTCGCCCCCGTCCAGGACCTCGTTGGCCACCTCGATGGAGAGGCGCCCGCCGCGGGGCATGGCGTCCCGGGCGTTCACCGCCAGGTTGAGGATCACCTGTTCCACCTGGGCGGGATCGGCGCGCACCTTGTGCAGGTCCGGGCTGCCGGAGGTGGCCAGCTCGATGTCCTCGCCGATGAGGCGCGCCAGCATCTGGCGCATGTCCGCCACCGCGTGGTTGAGATCGAAGCTGCGCGGCACCGCCGCCCGCTTGCGGCTGAAGGTGAGGAGCTGGCGGGTCAGGGCCGCCGCGCGCTCGCCCGCCTTGCGGATCTCGAGCACGGTCTCGCGCTGGAGATCGCCGTCCTCCATGGAGTGCAGCAGGAGCTCGCTGTAGCCGGAGATGGCGGTGAGCAGGTTGTTGAAGTCGTGGGCCACGCCGCCGGCCAGGCGGCCCACCGCCTCCATCTTCTGGGACTGCCGGAGCTGATCCTCGCTGCGGCGCAGGGCGTCCTGCACGGTGCGGTGCTCGGTGATGTCCCGGGACACGGCCAGGAAGCGCGGGACCCCGCCCCCGGCGTCGAGGATCGGCGTCACCAGCACGTCCCACCATTTCGGCTTGCCGCGGAAGGTGGGGCATATGCCCTGGAACTTGCCGGACCCCTCGCGCAACGCCGCCGCCAGGGCCGCTTCGGCCTTGAGGCGATCGGAGCCGCGCCACAGGTCGAGCCAGGAGATGCCCTCCAGGATGTCCGGCTCGTCGACCTCGAGCAGCTGGCGGCCGACGCGGCTGGTGGAGAGCAGGCGCCCGCCGCCGTCCAGGATCTGGATGCAGTCCCGGCTGCTCTCGATGATGCGCCGGTTGAGGGCCTCGCTGCGGTCCAGCTCCTCCTCGGCGCGCTTGCGATCGGTGATGTCGATGCCGAAGCCGATGATCTCGCCCTTCCGCCGCGTGTCTGGGACGTACCAGACCTCGTAGCACCGGAAGGACTCCCCCTCCCCGGTCTCGAAGCGCCAGTGCACCGGCTCCCCGGCCAGGGCGCGCTCCAGGTGGGATCGGGATTCGGGCCACAGCTCCAGGGCCTTGAGGCCCACCGCCTGCCCGTCGGCGAGCCCGACGCCGCGCAACCCCGCCCCGAAGGACTCCCGGAACACCCCTTCGGAGTCGATGCGCGCGGCCATCACCGGGGTCTTCTCCAGGATGACGCCCAGCAGGGCGTCGCGCGCCAGCAGTTCGTCCTCGCGGCGCCGGCTGGCGGTGATGTCGACGGCGAAGCAGCGGTGACAGGGGGTCCCGTCCGCGCCGACGCAGGCGTCGGCATGCAGGATCACGTCCCGGAAACCGCCGTCCCGGTGCCGCAGCCGGGCTTCGAAGCCCCGCAGCTTGCCGTCCTCGGCGAGGATGCGGAGCATCTCCGCGGCCCGCGCCCGGTCCGCGTGGAACTCGGCGACGGGATGTCCCAGGTATTCCCCGGCGGCATAGCCCAGGAATTCGAGCTCGG
This sequence comes from uncultured bacterium, assembly GCA_966238865.1. GTDB lineage: Bacteria > Fibrobacterota > Fibrobacteria > UBA11236 > UBA11236 > CBILQL01. The sequence continues at coordinate 2,369 of CBILQL010000429.1, read as the reverse complement.
CCCGGTTGGCCCAGAGCATCAGGCCTTCGCGGGACAGGAGATGCGAAGGAAAGGTGAGAAGCTCCAGGTGCTCCCTATCGCCATCCGAGACACCGGTCTGGGTGGCGGATAGAACGGCGCTCTCCACGTCGGCGTGATCCACCGGCGGAAAAAATCTTTTCCATGGGCGGGGGGCAAGGAAAAAATCCCCGCCGCGCCGGCCCGGTCCTGGGTGCGCTGCGAAGCCCTGCGCGCCCTGCGCGGCCCCACGTGAGGCTAGGGGGCGTTTTCGCCCAGTTTCCGCACGTAGGCGATGAGGGGCGCGTACTCTTCTTCCTTGAGGATGCCGTGGAAGGGCGGCATCTTGGTCAGGGGCCTGAAGGCCGGGGGATTCCGGATCCACGCCTCCAGGAGGGAGTCGGTGGGGAAATCGCGCTTGGCCAGCGTGACGTCGCCGATGCCGATGCCGGTCTCGCCATGGCATCCCACGCAGCCGTACTTCGTGTAGATGGCCTTGCCGTCGGCGAGGGCGGGCCCGCCGGACGTCTCGGCGAAGTTCCGCGGCACGGCATGGGAGATGGGGGGCACGGTGCGGAGGTAGGCATAGATGGCCTGGGCTTCCGCCTCGCTGAACTCCGGGTACCGCACCATGGGGTAGCGCATGGTCCGGCCGTCCGGACGGATGCCCTCCCGCAGGGCCTTCACGAACGCGGCTTCCGACCACTTGCCGATGCCGGTCTCCGCATCCGGCGTGAGGTTGGCCGTGTGCACGGGAACCCCGTCGAGACCGGGCATGGTGTTGCCGCCGCCGAAGAAGCGGAAGGACTTCTCGGGCTCGCGGTCGTTCATCTTCTTGAAGTCCCCGCTGTGGCAGGCGTAGCAGTCGAAGGCGTCCAGGGCCAGGTAGCGGCCATAGGCCACCTTGTCGTCCTTGGACGGGGCCTTGACGGGCGCCTCGGGATACGGGAAGGGCTTGAAGGCCACGTGGGTGAGGAACTTGACCAGGAAGGTGGGCTCGCTGTCCCTGTCCGGGGTCGGGTCGGCCTGGACCAGGGAATCGCCGGAGCGCAGGAAGGCGATGATGGCGGCGATCTCCTCGTCGTCAATGCGGGGCAGCTTGGGCATCCAGGGCGGCGTGTACTTGCCCTGGCGGTTGATGCCCGTGCGCAGCATGAAGGCGATCTCGCCGTCGGTCCACGCGCCGATGCCGGCATCCTTGTCCTGGGTGATGTTCTTGGAATAGGCCGCGCCGAATTCCGGCGGCAGGTCGGGAATCCGGCGCCCGGTGAGCCGGCCGGTCCTGGTATCCAGGTGGCAGGAGCTGCACAGCATGTTCGAGATCACCTTGCCGCGCGCCACCCGCTCCGGCGTCACCTCCACCTTGAGCTCCGGCGGGTTCGCGGGATAGGAGGGGATGCCGGTCAATTGCACCTTGGCCAGGAACCCCCCGACGACGAGGAGGACGAGGAGGACGATACCGCCGAGGATCTTGAAGAACAGCTTCATGTAGGATTCCTTGCCCGAGGCCCGGCCGCCGGGGAATCCGGAGCCAGCCTATTAATCGGCAAGGGCAGATCTAGTAATACTTTCAGGCCCGGCGGGAGCCCAGGAAGGCGCGCAGCTCCTTGAGCGGGAAGAACCCGAGGAGGAGCGGCAGGGCGTAGAACGCCGCCAGGCATGCCAGCCTCAGGCCGGCGCCGAAGCGGTCCGGATTCGCCTGCACGGCGATTCCCAGGGCCCAGCCCAGGGCCAGCCAGAGGAGGATGGGCGCCAGGGCGCGGGCCCGCAGCTCGATGGGGAAGTGCTTCTGGCTGCGGCGCGTTCAGCACGGCGATGGCCAGGTAGCAGAGGCAGGCGGAGATGGCCGCCCCCCACAGTCCCAGCAGGGGCACCAGCAGGAGGTTCCCGGCCACGGTCACCAGCGCGCCGATCCCGTTGCTGAGGATCAGGAAGCGGGTGTCCTTGGCGATGTAGATCCCGAGCAGGAAGTGGACCGCCCACGCCTCGAAGGCGTAGGCGAGGAGGACCCCGGGAACTACCGGGAGGCCCACCCAGTAGGACGATTGGATGATGTGCCGCCCCGCGACGGGGAAGGCCACCAGCCAGTCCAGGAAGACCATCAGGGTGACCGAGGAGTAGCCGACGAACTGGCACAGGTAGAGGAGCACGCGCCCGAACAGGCGCGGAGCGTCCGGATCCTTCTGGCGCTGGAGGAAGAAGGGGAACCACGCCATGCGGTACATGCTCACCAGCAGCATCCCGAAGATGCCGAGCTTGAAGGCCGCCGAGAAGATGCCCGCCAGGGTCAGCATGTCGTATCCGCGGCCCGGATACAGGCGGTCGATGACGTCCTGCGGGAGCCGGGACAGCACCAGGCGGCCGGTGGTCTC
>CBILQL010000428.1:0-5059 GCA_966238865.1 uncultured bacterium | reverse complement strand
TCGGACGATTCGGCGATCGCATCTCCCGCGTCGACGTCCACCTGAGCGACGTGAACGGCCGCAAGGTGACGCCCGACGACCGGCGCTGCCTCATCGAGGCGCGGGTGGAAGGCCTGGCCCCCTTCACGGCTTCCGAGGAGGCTTCCGGCGTTCTGAGGGCGGTCGACGGGGCCGCGGAAAAGCTGGGCCGGGTCCTCGAATCCGCCCTGGAGAAGCAGCGCGACGAGGCGCGCCGGCGGACGGATCCGGCGTAGGCCACGGCCAACCCCGGTCGAAACACAAGAATGACGGGGCGAACAACCAAAACGTACATACATATGAATTTTGTACTACATTTTGGTAATGGCCCGTCCGGAATCCTTGGAGTCTTACCTTCGAAGGCACGGGCCCTGCCGGGTCCGGGATTTGGTGGCCGCGGGATACCAACCTCGGGATATCCGAGCACTCCATCTTTCCGGCCGCATCGATAGGCTAGCCCGGGGGATTTACCAGGTCTCCGGTACTACGCCGGAAAATCCGGGGTATGCGGAACTCTTCCTGCGGTCTCCCAAGGCCGTTCTGTGCCTGCTCTCGGCTCTCCGATTCCATGGGATCACCAGCCAGCTTCCCCATGAGGTCTGGATTGCCTTGGAGAAGAATTCCCGCTCACCAAGTCTGGATTACCCACCGTTGCGCATCGTGCGCTTTTCAGGGGAAGCCTTCACGCAGGGGATTGAGACCCATTCGAGCGGGGGTATTGCTATCCGTGTTTACAGTGTCGCCAAAACCGTTGCCGACATGTTCAAGATGCGGAATACGGTGGGGCTGGATGCAGCCATGGAGACCCTGCGCGAAGCGTTGGCGAGTCGGAAGGCGAACCGCGCCGACATCGTGAAGATGGCAGCGGTATGCCGCATGGAAAACGTGATGAGGCCCTACCTGGAAATGGAGGCCGGCCCTTGAGCGACAAGGCGCACTCGGTTTCCCAGCGTCTGCTGAATTTCAGCAAGCGGCATCAGGAGGAGTATATCTTCGTGCTCGCCCGCTATGGAGCGGAGCGTCTGCTGTACCGTTCCGGGAATTCAATCCCGACCCTGGAATTCTGGCGGAAGCCATCGAACGGACCTTCGCGAACCGCGGGACCGGCATCCCGAAAACCATTCCCATGGCGCTGACAACGGAGTTTTCCGGCGATGGCCAGAAACAATTGCAGTGGAATGCATTCAAGAAGAAAAACCGGTTGACCGAACCGATGGGGGGATTGGAAGAAGTCGTCCGCGAATTGAAAGCCAGATTCCAGCCGACCTTGAAGTGCATGGGGGTCCTGTACACGGCATGAGCTTCACGGACTTCCACGCCCAATACTTCGCCCATGAGCTGACGAAGCGCTGTCCCTCCGACAGCATCGAGAAGCTCGCTCCGGTGCTGGCCGATGCGCGGGGGGATTTGAATCCGCACCAGATAGATGCGGCGCTGTTCGCGTTTCGAAGCCCCTTCTCCCGGGGGGCCGTGCTCGCCGATGAGGTGGGCCTGGGAAAAACCATCGAGGCCGCCCTGCTGCTGGCCCAGAAATGGGCGGAAAAGAAACGCCGGCTTCTGATCATCCTGCCGGCCAACTTGCGCAAGCAATGGAGCCAGGAATTGGCGGACAAGTTCCACCTCCCCTCCTGCATCCTGGAAGCCCGCAGTTTCAATGAGGCCATACGCAAGGGCAACCTGAACCCCTTCATGCAAGAGGGCATCGTCCTATGCTCCTTCCAGTTCGCCAAGTCCAAGCAACCCTATATCCGCCAGGTGGAATGGAACCTGGTGGTCATCGACGAGGCACATCGTCTGCGCAATGTCTATAAGCCGTCGAGCAAAATCGCCAATGCCATCAAGACGACGGTAGCCCCTTTCCCCAAGGTTCTGCTGACCGCCACGCCCCTCCAGAATTCCCTCCTGGAGATGTATGGCCTGGTCAGCATCATTGACGAATACGCCTTTGGGGATTTGGAAAGCTTCCGTGCCCGATATGGACGTCTCGTATCCGAAGAAGGTTTCGCCGAGCTGCGCGCCCGGCTGTCGCCCCTGTGCAAGCGCACCTTGCGGAAACAGGTGCTCGAATATGTTAAATACACCCAGCGCCATGCCCTGGTCCAGGAATTCATCCCCTCCGAGGAGGAGACGCGACTGTATGACGGCGTGACCGCCTACCTGCAAAGGCCACGGCTGTACGCCCTCCCCTCCGGCCAGCGCCATCTCATGACCTTGATCCTCCGGAAATTGCTGGCCTCCTCCACCCATGCCATCGCCAATACCCTGGAGGGTCTGGTGCGAAAGCTGGAAAAGGCCGAGGCGGACTCCGCTCCGGTGAATGAGGTGCCCGCGGACCTGCCGGAGAATTTCGAAGAATATTCCCAGGTGGCGGAAGAGTGGGTGGACGATGAAGAGGAAGACGCCGAGGAGTCGGAAACCGCGACACCCATCCGGCTGTCGGGCGAGCAATTGGCGGAACTGCGAGAGGAGATGGGCCTGCTTCGGGACTTCCAGGCCTTGGCGCATTCCATCACCAGGAACTCCAAGGGCGAACGCCTGCTGACCGCCCTGCGTCGCGGGTTCGATGCGGCGGAGGAGGCGCGGAAGAAGGAAGGGGCGGCCACCCTGCAACGCAAGGCCGTCATCTTCACCGAATCCCGTCGCACCCAGGAATATCTGCTGGAGATTCTGCAGGGCACGGAATTCGCCGGGCAGGCCATGGTCTTCAACGGAACCAATACCGATGCCGCCTCCAAGGCCATCTACCAGGCCTGGCTGGAGCGGCACAAAGGGACGGATCGGATCAGCGGATCGCCGGCCGCCGACATGCGGGCCGCCCTGGTGGAGCATTTCCGGGATTCGGCTTCCATCCTCATCGCCACCGAGGCTGCTGCCGAAGGCATCAACCTGCAATTCTGCAACCTGGTGGTGAACTACGACCTGCCCTGGAATCCCCAGCGCATCGAACAGCGCATCGGCCGCTGCCACCGGTATGGCCAGGAATTCGATGTGGTGGTGGTCAACTTCCTCAATCGCGACAATGCCGCGGATCAGCGGGTGTATGAGCTCCTGGCCGAGAAATTCCAACTCTTCGACGGCGTATTCGGTGCCAGCGACCAGGTTCTCGGCGCCGTGGAAAGCGGGGTCCCGTTCGAGAAGCGGATTGCCGGCATCTACCAGATCTGCCGCACCCCCCAGCAAATCCAGGCCGAGTTCGATCGCCTGCGGGAAGAGTTGGAAGCGGAAATCGCCGAAGGCGAACGGATGGCCCGCGACAAGCTGCTCAACAACTTCGACCCGGAGGTGGTGGAGCGGGTCCGCATCCAGAGCCGGGATTTCCTGGATCGCTACAATCAGCGCCTTTGGCTGATCACACGCCATGTCCTGGCCTCCCATGCCCAATTCCAGGAAGAGGGGCATCGCTTCACCTTGCTCTCCAATCCTTATCCGCCCGAATCCATCCACCCGGGCCCTTATCGGCTCGGCGCGGCCGAGGAAGAGGATGTGAACCTCTATCGGGTGGGGCATCCGCTGGCGCAGCGGGTCCTGGCCGACGCCAAGGAGAAGACCCTTTCCGGCGCCGAAGTCGTGTTCCATCACCGGGACAGCGGCAAGCCCATCGCCGCTCTGGATTCCCTGGCCGGGCAAAGCGGCTGGCTCACGGGCGCTTGGCTCCGGGTCAATGCCCTGGAAGCGGAGGACCATATCCTGCTCAGTGGACTCACGGATACGGGCGAGGTCCTGGAAGACATCCAATGCCGCCGATTGTTCGATTTATCTGGACAGGTCAGGGGTCCTGCCGAGCCCACCGATGACGTTCGGCGTGCCCTGGTCGAAGCGGAGCGGGGCAAAATCCAAGGGCTCCTGGAAACGCTTTCCAAGCGCAATGGACGCTGGTTCGATCAGGAAATGGAAAAGCTGGACCGTTGGGCGGAAGACCGTCGCGCGTCCCTGCAGGCCGACCTGGCCGCCGCCGACGAAGCCATCCGCGACAAGAAGAAGGCCGTGCGCCTGGCGCCCAACCTGCCGGACAAGCTGGAGCGGCAGCGGGAATTGCGGAAGCTGGAAAGCCGCCGCGACGAAGTCTGGCGCGCCTGCGATGCGGCCTCGCGCGAGGTGGACAGGAAAAAGGACGACCTGCTCGATGAAATCCAGGGCAGGCTGGCCCTCGACTCCCTGCAGGAGGAAATCTTCACCTTCCGGTGGACCCTGGCCTGACATGTCAACCATCACCCGGTATATTCTTCGTTTCCCGGAACCTGGAGCTCTGTGAATGTCCGAAGCCGTTGAAAAATTCGATCTGAAATCCCACTCCATCGCCGAGGACAAGAAGCAGGAATTATTGCGACTGTTCCCGGAAATCCGCACCGAGGGCGGCAAAATCGATTTCGATCGCCTCAAGCTGGCCCTGGGCGAAACCGTGGACGTGGGCAAGGAACGCTATGGTATGAACTGGCCGGGCAAGGCGGATTGCTTCAAGACCCTGCAGGCGCCCAGCCTGGGGACCTTGCGGCCCTGCCCGGAGGAAAGCGTCAACTTCGATACGACGGAGAACCTGATTATCGAAGGGGATAATCTCGAGGTTTTGAAGCTGTTGCAGAAGTCGTACCTGGGCAAGGTGAAGATGATTTACATCGATCCACCCTACAATACGGGGAACGACTTCGTGTATCCCGATAATTATTCGGAGTCCTTGCAGACGTATTTGGAATACACGGGGCAGGTGGATGCGGAGGGGAAGAAGTTCGGGACCAATACGGATACGGATGGGCGGTTCCATTCGAATTGGATGAATATGATGTATCCTCGGTTGTTTCTTGCAAGAAACCTGCTCCGCGAGGATGGTGTGATTGTTATCAGTATCGACGACAATGAAGTGGATAACTGCAAAAAAATATGTAACGAAATCTTTGGGGAAGAAAATTTCTTCGCGTCACTAGTTTGGCAAAAAAAGGATACAACCGCAAATGACTCGCAAGGAATTTCTGTCTCGCATGAATATGTCATTATATACACCAAATTAAACGATCGCTTTCAGCGGTATTTAATCCCGCGAACTGAA
>CBILQL010000427.1:0-5065 GCA_966238865.1 uncultured bacterium | reverse complement strand
TCCCCGCCCAGGCGCGCCCGGGCGACGCGGCCCTGCTCCTCGGAGCAGAAGGGCAGCAGGGCGATGAGGGCGGTCCTGCCGCCCCCCAGGTCCCGCCGCCAGAAGAGATCGGCCGGGCGGCGATCCGCGCCCTGCGCACCGCCCGCGCCCGCGGCGGGAGCTGCGAGGACCCGGGCTGCGAGAACCCGGGCCGCCAGGACGCAGGGAACCCCGGCGGCGGCATGCAGCCGGTGGAGGCTGAGATAGCCGGCGGCGAAATCCTCGGGGCAGTCCGGCACGCGATCGATCACCCGCGCGGCGATCGCCGCGGCCGCCAGCAGATCGGCGAAGCGGCACAGGACCGCGAACAGGCCGCGGAGGTTCTCCTCCTGGAACGCGAAGAAGGGCATTTTTTCCACCGCCAGGACGGCCGTGGCCGGGCCGGAGACCGGAGACAGGGGCGCCGCGAACAGGTAGGGTCCGGGCTCGGAGCCCTCCTCCAGGGCATGGCAGAGCGCCCCGTTCCGGAGGCACGCCGCCACCAGGCGCTCGCTCCCGTCGAGGCGCCGGGCCGGGCCCAGCGCCGCGAGGGGGGCGGCCCGCAGGCCCGTCGCCTCCAGGACGTGGACGGCCGCGGTCTCGATCTGGAAGTGGCGCGCCAGGAAGACCAGCAGGGCCTGCGCGGACCCGGCGTCCAGCCTGCCCGCGCGCGGCCGGGGGACGTCCGCCAGGGCGTCCCGCAACGTGGGCGGGTGCCCGATGAAGTCGGTCATGAGGCGCTCATGGGACTGGGCGAGGACCAGGTCGGCGTTGGCGAGCTCCTCGAAGCGCCGATCCAGGTACTCGCGGGCCTTCCGCTCCCGCTGCACCTCGGCCTGCCATAGATCGCGGAACTCTCCGCACACGAGGGCGGCGATGAAGCCGCCCAGGAAGTATTCCTTTGGGTATTCGATCGGCGGGGCCGAGCCCCCGTCCAGGGCGAGGCTCCACGCCGACGCCAGCGTCAGGGAGGCGAGCAGGGCGCCCGCCGATCCGTACCGCAGCGCCACCAGCAAGGGCGCCAGCCAGGGCCAGGGGAATTTCGCCGCCAGGAAGAAGGGATCGCCGGGCCGCAGCCAGAGACAGAGGCCGATGGCGGCCGCCGGGAGCAGCACCGACTCGACGATGGCCGGGAAGAAGGAACGGACCTTTCCCGTTCCCGGGAGCATCGATTTCCCGCCTCGGACGCCGGTCAGCCTGTCGAGGATCATCCGCCGCTCAGTCGCAGGGGATGTTGGCCGTGGCCAGGAGCCGGCCCACGAGCTTGAGTCCCACTCCGCTCAAGGCGTCGCTGCTCCAGCCGGTGCGGGCGCCGCCGGCGCTCCAGAGGCCCTTCCCGCTCTCCACGTCCACCACTTCCAGGGTCATCCCCACGGCCGGCTCCCCGTCCATGCCGCTCTTGTAGCGCCACTCGGTCACCGATCCCGTGACCCCGTAGCGGATGCGTTGCCCCCGGGCCCAGTCGAGGGCCCGCTCGTACTGCCCTTCGGACGCGCCGAAGCCGCCCAGGCTGTCGTCCAGCGACGAGGGGTAATGCTGGAGATCCGCCAGGCCCTTGCTGCGCAGGGCGTTCGCCAGCATCCGCGCCGCGGACTGGCCCGCCAGCGGCGTCTCGGAGTAGTTCCGGATGGGCAGCACGGCCCACTTCTCCGCGCAGGACATGGCGGGAGAGGCGCTGTGCTGGATCCCGGCGCATCCCGCCAGGACGGCCGCCGCCAGCCAGGCGGCCGCTGTCATCAATCGAAAGTTCATGCTCGGCTTCCTCATCTTAAAGTATAGGCATAACGGAGGGAAATCCCCGACTCGGTCCCGTCCCGGCTCCGCAGCCCGCCGGCGTAAGCGGCCTGCAGGATCACCCGTTGCGCCGCCGCGGGACTCGCCGCCAGTCCCGCCCTCAGGGCGAAGGCGTCGGACCAGGCCGCGGCCGCGGCGCCGGAGGCAGGGTACAGGTTGCGCCCGAGCTCGGCGTACAGGGACGGGGACGGCCGCCAGGACCGGACCGGCGCGCGCTCCGACCAATCCAGGTGGACGGTGCCCTGCCAGAACGTCCGGGGGAATTCTCCCGCGGCCAGGAGGCCGCCTACGAGAGGCGTCCCCTGCGGCCCGAGGCGATCGGCGGCGGCCCCGAACCCGTTGAAGGCGAGGCCGGTCCCGAGGCCCAGGTTCCGGAAACGGCGTTCGGCGCCGGCCTGCACGATGCCGCCCTCGCCCAGCCGCCGGCCGTCCCATGCATGGAAGAAGACCCGGGAGGCGGACAGGCCCAGTTCCGTCCCGGCGGGAAGGAACAGGCGCAGGCCCGCCTGCCAGCGATCCTTCGCGCCGAGCAGCGCCAGGATGGGATTCTCGTCGGCGACCGCGTTCCCGTCGTACGCGGCGTGCACGGCGAGGAGCCGCACGGGCCGCCATTCCTGCTCCGCGGACAGGGTGAGGATCGGCTCCTCGGCGCCGCCCCGGGCGGAGGCCGCCGTGGACCGGAAGCCCGCGGACAGCCGCGTGGCCCCGCGCCGCGTCGCGTGCCGCAGGCCGAGGGTGCCCGCGTCCTCGCGATCGGGGGCGGGAACGGAGAGCCGGCCCGAGATCCAGGGCCGGCGGCGCGTCTCCGCCCCGGCGATGAGCAAGGTGCCCGCGCCAAGGGCCGCCTCGCCGGTCGCGGCGGCGCGGTGCTCCTCGAAATGGGCATGATCGGCGAAGGCGTACCCGGCTTCGAGGCCCGGGGCGCCGCGCCGGGCCGCAAGGCCCCCCGCCTCGGGCGGGGCGAAGCGGGCCGGACCGGCGTCCCGGGCATGCCGCGCCGCCTCCCCGCGCAGGCCGAGGAAGGCCGCCGCCCGCGCCTTGTCCTCGGCCCCGAGTCCGGATTCCCGGTCCTCGAGCAGCGCGGCCACGCGCCCCGCGTCCTCGGCCCGGATGGCCACGGCCAGGCGCGCCCAGGCCGGGAACGCGGCCTCCCGGTAGCGCCGTCGGCCGCCCGCCGCGGCCATGGCGTCCTCGGGGTTCTGTCCCCGCGCGACCCGCCACGAGAAGGCCAGCTCCTTGGTGCCGGCGCTTCCCTGGTTGGCGGAGACCAGGGCGGCGATGCGCCGTTCGGCGGCGTCGCCGGACTCGAACTTCCAGGCCCAGCGCGCCAGGGCCTCCTGCCAGTCGCGATCCGCGCGCTCCTCGCGATCCTCCCGGCCCTCCCCGGCCCCCGGCGGGGAGCGCAGCGCGGAGCGCGCCCGCAGGTAGGCGCGGGCGGCGCCCTGCCCGTCCCCGACCTGTTCGAGGATCTCCGCGTAACTCATGAGGAACGGGAAATCCGCATGTTCACTCCCCTCGTCCAGCAGGCGGAAGTACGCCAGCGCCGTCCGGGGGCGCTGGAGCACCTTGTAGGCCATGGCGAGGGGCTCCACCAGGGCCGGCGGGGTCGCGGGCCCGCGGGCCCAGCGATCCGCCCAGGCGCCGAGCTCGTCCATCCTCCCCTGCTCGATCAGGAGCCACAGGTAGCCGGCCTGGTACTCCTCGGAGGCCGGCTCGAGCGCCAGGGCCCGGCGGTGCTCGCGCCGGGCCAGGGCCGCCTTGCCTTCCCGCTGGTGGATGCGCGCCGCCAACGCGAAGAAATAGGGGGTGTCCGCGAACAGCGCCCATTGCTCGGGGCTGAGCCGGGACACCGCCCGGGAAGCCAGGTCCCAGCGGTCGGCCTCCAGGCACTGCTCGAGGTAGTAGACGAGGAGATCCGGATCCTGGAACCTCGTCCAGCCCGCCACGGCGGCGCTCAGGGCCAGGTCCGCATCCCGGTCCCGGGCCAGACCGTGGAGGTCCCGCAGGTCCGACTCGTCGTAGCGGCCGCCTTCGAACAATTCCCGGTAGGCGCTGAGGGCGTCGCCGTAGCGCTGCAGCCACGTGTAGGCGGATGCCTGGAGGCGGAGCAGCGCCTCCCGTTCCGCCGCCGTGGCCGGAAGGCCGCCGACGGCGTCGAGGACGGCGGCGGCCTCCCGGATGCGCCCCTGACGGCAATAGATCCCGGCGCGCCGCAGGCCGATGGCGGCCGAGTTCCCGTGCGCGGCCAGCATGCCCTCCAGGACCGCCAGGGCTTCCCTGTCCCGATCCACCCGCTGGAGCAGTTCCGCGAGCGCCAGGGAGAGCGTCCTGTCGGGGCGGGCCGCCAGCCGCCGGCGCAGGCGCTCCGCGCCGCGGCCCGGTTCCCCGCCGCCCTCATAGGCTTCCAGGAGGCGTACCCACTCCGCGGCGTCCAGCTCCCGCAGGCCCGCGAGGCCCTCCCAGAGGCGGACGGCGGCGACATGGTCCCCGAGCGCCGAGGCCAGGCGGATGGCTTCGCGGAAGGCTTCGGGCCGGCGCGCGCGGACGCCCAGGTATTCCCATTCGCGCATGGACAACAGCGGCTCCCCGGCCCATTCGGCGGTGCGGGCCAGGCGTTCCCGCCAGGCCGGGATCTCCGGACGCTGCCGCACCGCCTCCCGCGCCAGCTCGAAAGCCTCCCGCACGTTACGGGCGGCCAGGAACACGTCGTACGCCACGGTGAACAGGGTGTCGTCGAAGTCGCGGAAGGCCGGCCGGCCGGAAGCCTCCTTCCCGGCGGCCGCGGAGCCCGCGGGCGCGTCCGGAGCGGCCCGGCCGGATGATGCGAGGGCGGCGAGGACGAGCAGCGCCGCGGCCCCTGGAAAGGCGGCCCGGCCTGTTCCCGCGCGCTCCGGCACGGCGCCCGCGCGCGTTCGCGCAGCTTCTGCGCGCGCCGTCATCTCCCGTCCGCGGCCGGGGGTTTCACGAGCTGATGGGCGTACCGCTGGGCCGCATCCGGCCGGTTCGCCGACCTGGCCAGCTGCACGAGGAAGAGGAGGATTTCGGGATCCCCGCGCCAGGGGCCGATGCGGGAGTCCGCGGCCGCGAGGGCCTCGTCCAGGCGGCCGCAGGCCTGCAAGGTCCGCAGCCCGTCCAGGAAGGCCGCCTTCCGCGCCTTCCGGTCCGCGAGGCGATCGCCGGCCGCGAAACGGGCCTCGGAGGCTCCCGGGCAATCGCCGCCGGCCTCCGCCATGTCCGCGGCCCGCCGCAGCCA
>CBILQL010000426.1:0-5094 GCA_966238865.1 uncultured bacterium | reverse complement strand
CCCTGGCCCTGGGGCTGATTCTCGCTTCGGAGCAGGCTGACCTTCCGCCTCCGGGACGCCTCCTGTTGCTGGGGGAGCTGTCCCTGGACGGATGCATGCGACCGGTGCGGGGAGCCCTCCCTGCGGCCTTGCTGGCGAAGGCCGCTGGGCTGGAGGGCCTCATCCTGCCCCGGGAAAACGGGTTGGAAGCCTCACTGGTGCCGGACCTTCCCGTCCATCCCCTGGGCAGCCTGCGCGAAACGCTGGATTTCCTCGGCATGGCGGAAAGACCCGCACCGAGGCCCAGGCGCGCTCCCAGTACAACCTCGGAGCCGGAAGCCGACCTGGCCGAAGTCAAAGGACAGGAGCAGGCCAAACGCGCCCTGGAGGTCGCGGCTGCGGGCGGGCATCACCTTCTCATGGTCGGGACGCCGGGATGCGGAAAGACCATGCTCGCCCGCCGGCTTCCTTCCATCCTGCCGCCCATGTCCGAAGCGGAGGTGCTGGAAACCACCCGCATCTATAGCGTGGCCGGCTTGCTGCAGCCGCTCGCAGGGCTGCTGCAGAACCGGCCCTTCCGGTCTCCCCACCATTCCATCAGCTCAATGGCCCTGTTGGGCGGCGGAGGAGCGGGCCGCCCCGGCGAGCTCAGCCTCGCCCACAACGGCGTGCTGTTCATGGACGAGCTTCCGGAGTTCCGACGCGACGCCGTGGAGGCGTTGCGGCAGCCCCTGGAGGCGGGGCATGTGGCCGTATCCAGGGTGGGGCAGAGCCTGGAATTTCCTTGCCGGGTGCAACTGGCCGCGGCGATGAATCCATGTCCATGCGGACGCCTGGGCGACCCCAACCTCGCCTGCCGGTGCCGCATGGAGGAGATCGCCCGCTATCGCGCCCGGGTCTCCGGACCCCTGCTCGATCGCATCGACATCCACCTGGAAATGGGCGCCCTGAGCTATGGCGAAATGTGCGGGACGCCCCGCGCCGAATCCTCCTCGGCTGTCCGCGCCCGGGTCCTGGCGGCCCGGGAAATCCAGCGGAAGCGGTTCCGCCGCCCCGGGGAGGCGCGCTGCAACGCGCAGATGACCGCTTCCCTCCTGGCCAGGCATTGCATCCTGGGCAAGGAGGCCCGGGCCCTGATGAAGGACGCCCTCATCTCCCTGGGCCTTTCGGCGCGGGCCCACGATCGCATCCTCAAGGTGGCGCGCACCATCGCGGATCTGGACGGCAGCGCGGACATACTCGGCGATCACGTGGCCGAGGCAATCCACTACCGCCTCCTGGATCGGCGGCAGCAGCATCTTCCCTGCTGAGAGTACCGGGGGAAAATCACAGGGAGAAAATCCGCCGGAGCTCCCGGGCCACGCCGTCTTCTGCATGGGTCCAAGGAGAGAAGCGGTGGTAGGCGGAGCGCAGGCCGGGCGTGGCGTTCCGCATCGCGATTCCCAGGCCCGCCAGGCGGAGAAGGTCCAAATCGTTCTCGGCGTCCCCGAAGGCCAGGAGATCCTCGGGCCGGAGGCCGTTCTTCTCGAGCCAGACGGACATGGCCTTCCCCTTGGAGGTGTCCCTGTCGACGAACTCCAGGTCTTCAGGGTTGGATTTCAAGACGTGGCAATGTTCCTTCAGGGAGGGCTCCCACTCCGCATAAAGCCTATCCCGATTTTCCGGGGCTTCCACCACCAGCAGCTTGAGGATGCCGGAGCGCGGGAGGTCCGCCAGGTCGCCGACCTTTGAGGCGTATTCCGCGCGGGTATGGCCGAAGTAGAAATCAGCGAGACGGAAATCACGATGGGGATGATACCCATGGAGCCGGCCGCCGGCATAGACGTTCAGGAAATGCCCGCCATCCCGGCAACGCGCGTATACCAAGTCCCGCGCGCTATCCGGGAGCATGGCGGTCCGGAGCACTTCCCAGCCGGCGGGTTCGCCTCCGGCCCATCGGCTGAGCTCGGCGCCGTTGTAGGCGATGACGTCGAGGGGCAGCCCCAGGTCCCGGATATAGGGGGTGACGCGGGCCGCCATGCGGCCCGAGGCCAGGACCATGCGCACCCCCAGGGCGTCCAGGGCGCGCATGGCCTCGGCGGCGCCGGGGGTGATGCGCCCGTCCGGGTCGAGCAAGGTGCCATCCATGTCGAAGGCGACGGCGCGGTAGGGTAGGGGCAGGGCGGACTCCCGGAAAAGCCATCGGCCGCGTCGCGTTGGGGCCTTTGGGATGTTGGCGGTATTCAGGGGGGAAAAATAAAAAATACCCTTCAAGGTTTCCGCGAATCTTCCGATATGGTGGGTAGGCCCGGGTCTTTTCCGGCCGGGTTCCGGAGGTCGGCATGCGCATCGAAAAGCACATGGGGGACAGGCTGTCCAGCCAGTCCGCCAAGAACAGCCAGGAACTGGCCGGAATCCATGAGAAGCTGGCCACCGGCAAGCGCATCAACCGGGCCTCCGACGACGCGGCCGGCCTGGCCATGGCCAAGGAGTTCGAGAAGCAGGTCCGGTCCTACCGCAATGCCACGGAGAACATCTCCGCCGGCATGAGCGTCCTGGCCATCGCCGACGGGGGTTCGAGCAGCATCAACGACATGCTGCAACGGCAGCGCGAACTGGCCATCCAAAGCGCCAACGGCACCCTGAACGGCGATCAACGGCAGGCGCTGGACCGTGAATTCCAGGCCCTGTCCCGGGAAATCGATCGCACGTCCAAATCCTCGTCGTTCAACGGACAGGGCCTGCTGGACGGAAGCAGTCCCTTGTCCGACGGCAACGGCAGATTGCAGGCTGGATCGGAGCCGGGCCAGCATATCGCGCTGCCCCATACCGATCTCAGCCTGAGCAGCCTCAACCTGGGCACGAGCAAGGTCGACTCCCTCGACGGCGCTCTGCAAGCCCTGAATGCAATCGATGCCGCGATGACGCGGGTCAACGACAGCCGGGCGGTGGGGGGCGGCTTGTCGAACCGGCTCGAAAGCGCGCTGCAGAATCTGGGGAACCAGATGATCAACACCACCAAGGGGCTGTCCCTCATCGAGGATCAGGATATGGCCCGGGGCATCACGGAAAAGGTGCGCCAGGATATCCTCAAGGACACCAATGCGGCGGCCTTGAGCCAGTTCAACCAGATTTCCCGAAGCCACCTCCTGGCTCTGTTCCAGTAGGCCCGGGACAACTCGTTATTTTACCGTAAAGTCCTTATATTAAGGGAATGCGACCCGGAGGCACCGGGCCGGTCGGTTTTTACACCTTCCATTTCTCAAGGGGGCGCAAAGGTTTCGACGGGATCGAATGAGTTGAGAGTTGCATGCCGAGGATTCTGGTTGGCCTCGTAAAAAAACCGGAAAAAAAGAAATGCAGAAGAATCATATTCTTATGCAATGGCTGCCTAATTAAAACCTAGGTACCACGGTCTCCCGGTCGCCGCCTTTATGGCCGGGGGATTGAAATACACAGAGGCTGGGCCCCGCTGACGCCTGGGTGGCGGGGCCGAGATACTCCAGGCTGGCGGTTCGGGCAGCCGATTCCTTGGGCGTCCCGGGCAGCGAGAATCAAATCAGGAAGGAAGCATGTAGGAGCGATCAGCGAGTTGGTTTCGGACGCGGGTTCGATTCCCGCCGCCTCCACCAATTGGACTTCCGAGGACATCCGAGGAAGTCTTTTTTTTGTCCAATTTGACGTAAATTCCCCGTTTTACCTAGGTTTTGAGTCCGGAGCCTTCCTTCGGCTTCCCGTACAAGCTGCCCCCATGGTAGGGGCAATTTTGGGGGCAACTGGGGCAGGACGAACAGGAGTTGCCCCCAAATAGCCCTGACCGACACGGCAATCCGCAAAGCCAAGCCCGCAGACAAACCCTATAAGCTATTCGATGGCGAGGGGTTATACCTCGGAGTCCAGCCCAGCGGGGGCAAGTGGTGGCGCTGGAAGTACCGCTTCGGCGGTTCCGCAAAGCGGCTCTCCCCGGGGGGCTATCCCGATATCACCCTCAAGGCAGCCCGGGAAAGGCATCTGGAGACCCGGCGAAGTCTGGCGGCCGGAATCAACCCCGGGGAGGCCCGGAAGGCCGGGAAGCGCTCCCAGGCCGGCGAGGACAGTTTCGAGGCCCTGGCCCGGGAATGGCACGACAAGTTTTCGCCGGGGTGGGAGTCGAACCACGGGGACCGCATTTTGCGGAGGTTGGAGAAGGACATCTTCCCCTGGGTTGGCCCCCCGGGACTGAGGAATGGGAATCCATCGATGAACCGGTTCCCCTGGATACCTCCCCTGGAACCTTTGACGGGCAGCGTGTCTGGTTCCGGTGCCCGCTGGAGGGTTGCGGCCGGCGGGTCGCTCTGCTCTACCTGGGTCGGAAGTATTTCGGCTGCCGGCGCTGCTATGGCCCGGCTTATTTTGGGGGCATGGGCTTAGACATTTAGTTCCGGAGGGCCTCCCGGCCTTTCCAGTCTGGCCAGGTATAGCATAAAATGCTATAATCATCCTGATGTACATCCTGAAACCCGGTACGTGCGACGGTTCTTGCACAAGTATGGCGTGCCGGGATGGTCGGTCCAATCCGCCCTGAAAACCCAGTTGGACGGAAAGGGATTTCCCTCGGAAGCCAACTGTACTAAATCCGGATGCGGGACGAGCACAAGGGCAAGTCCGGATCCTATCGGACCCTCTGGTTTTTGGAAGCGGGGTGAGCTGGTAGTCCTCTGCTTCCTGTTCGCGAAAAACCAGGCGGAAAACCTGACCGACAAGGAGGAGAAGGGTTTGAAGCTGTTGGCGAAGGAATGGAGCGGGTTGACCCGGGATGAAATCGAGGCTCTGATCGCACAAGGTGAATTCGAAAGGATTGAAGATGAGCACGACTAAAACCGCCCGTAAGCAAGCCCACCGCGGAAAGAACCGGCCCGGAACCCGTGCCGCGAAGGCCGGGAAGACGAGCCGCCGCCCGGGAGCCATGGCCAAGGGTGGCGCGGATCAGCCCAGCATTCTGGATATGGTCGAGGAAGGATTGCATGGAATCGGCAAGGTCAAGGACATCAAGACCACCTTGCGCGAATTCGACCGCCTCAGGTATCCGTCCCCCAAGGAGTACGGCCCGGCGGAGATCATCCGCCTCCGGGAGGAGAAGCTGCACATGAGTCAGGC
>CBILQL010000425.1:0-5099 GCA_966238865.1 uncultured bacterium | reverse complement strand
ACCTGGCTGGAGCGCACCGCCTACCAGAACGCCGACGGCGTGGTGGCGGTGTCCGAGTCCATGAAGGCCGACGTCCACTCCCTGTACGGCGTCCCGCTGGAGCGCATCCGCGTCATCCCCAACGGCATCGACGTGGACGAGTACCGGTCCGTCCCCGACCCGGCCCTGCTCCGCGGCTACGGCATCGACCCGGAGAAGCCCTTCGTCCTCTTCGTGGGCCGCATCACCCGCCAGAAGGGCGTGCTCCACCTCCTCAACGCCGTCCGCAAGCTCCGGGAGGGGACCCAGGTGGTGCTGTGCGCCGGCGCCCCGGACACCAAGGAGATCGGCGAGGAGATGGTCCGCAAGGTCGCCGAGGCCCGCAAGGACTCCTCCCACCCCATCGTCTGGATCGAGAAGATGCTCCCGCGCAGGGAGGTCATCTCCCTGTACAGCCATGCCGCCGTCTTCGTCTGCCCCTCGGTGTACGAGCCCTTCGGCATCATCAACCTGGAGGCCATGGCCTGCGGCGCCCCCGTGGTCGCCTCCAAGGTTGGCGGCATCCCCGAGATCGTCGTCGACGGAGAGACCGGCTTCCTGGTTCCCCTCGAGGCGAAAGGGCCGGAGGATTTCGAGCCCAGGGATCCGGAGAAGTTCTCCCGGGACCTGGCCGCGGCCGCCAACGCGCTGCTCGCCTCCCCGGAGAAGCGTTCGGCCATGGCCCGGAAGGCCCGCAAGCGCGTCGAAGACCGCTTCGCCTGGACCCAGGTGGCGGCCCGCACCCATCAATTCTACCAGGAGCTCGTCCGCAACCATGCCCCCTAAGAAAACCGCACCCAGGAAAGCCGAGCCGCTCAAGGGCGGCAAGCCCGCCTCCGTCCGGGCCGGCCTCGTGAAGACTCCCGCCTCCGCCGTGGCCGTGGCCCCGGGGAAGCCCGCCGGCGGCAAGTCCGCGCTGGCGGGGACCAAGCAGTCGCCGGCCCCCGCCGCCGCGAAACGCGGCGGAGACGTCGCCGCCAAGCGCGGCGCGGATGCCGCCGCCAAGCCGTCCGCGTCCGGCAACGGCGTCGCGAAGCGCGGCCGGGCCGACGGCGCGGAGGCCCCGGCGAAGCGAACGGCCGCATCCCCGGCCCCTGCCGCCCGGACCGCGGCGAAGTCCGCCGCCATCGCGGCCGCCGACGTCCCCATGACGGAGGCGGCGCTGGCCCTCGCCGCCGGGTCCCTGGCGGCGCCCAGCGTGCCCGCCATCCATGCCGTGGTCGAGAACCTGCAGCCCGTCGTGGACGGGGGCCGCTTCCCCATCAAGGCCGTCCCCGGCGAAATCGTCCAGGTCACCGCCGACATCTTCCGCGACGGCCACGAGAAATGCGAGGCCGTGCTGCTGTTCCGGGCCGCGGGCCAGCGGGGCTGGCAGCGGGCCCCCATGGAGTTCGTCGACAACGACCTGTGGCGCGGCCAGTTCACGGCCTACCAGCCCGGCGAATACGAGTTCACCGTCGAGGCCCGCACCCTGGGCCACTCCAACGCCGACGAGGTCCCCTTCGTGGACACCCCCTTCCAGTACCAGCCCTACGGCCGGCTGCGGGTCGACTCGCCCAAGACCGAGTTCAGCGCCTGGTACGAGATGTGGGCGCGCTCCCAGGGCACCGATCCCTCGCGCAGCGCCACCTTCGCCGAGATGACCGATCGCCTCGAGGACATCCACGCCATGGGCTTCGACGTCATCTACCTGGCGCCCATCCACCCCGTCGGCGAGACCAAGCGCAAGGGGGCCAACAATGCGCTCACCGCCAAGCCCGGCGAGCCCGGCTGCCCGTACGCCATCGGCAACCGGCACGGCGGCCACAAGGCCGTGGACCCTGAGCTCGGAACCCTCGCGGAATGCCGCGCCTTCATCCGGGCCTGCCACGATCGCGGCTTCGAGGTGGCCCTGGACTTCGCCCTCAACTGCTCGCCGGATCATCCCTACGTCAAGGCCCATCCGGACTGGTTCTACCGGGAGAAGGACGGCACCATCAAGTGCGCCGAGAATCCGCCCAAGCGCTACGAGGACGTCTATCCCCTCAACTTCTTCTGCGAGGATCGCGAGAACCTCTGGATCGAGATCAAGTCGATCCTGGAGTTCTGGGCGGACATGGGCGTCACCATCTTCCGGGTGGACAACCCCCATACCAAGCCCTTCGTCTTCTGGGAATGGGTCATCCGCGAGATCAAGCGCAATCGCCCCGAGGTGATCTTCCTCTCGGAGGCCTTCACCCGGCCCAAGGTGATGAAGCGCCTGGCCAAGCTCGGTTTCGACCTGTCCTATACCTACTTCACCTGGCGGGTCTCCGCCCAGGAGCTGCGCCAATACCTGGAGGAGCTGACCAAGGGGCCGGAGCGGGAATTCATGAAGCCCATCTTCTTCCCCACCACCCCGGACATCCTGCCCTGGCACCTCCAGAACGCCCCGCCCACCGCCTTCAAGATCCGCCTGGCCCTGGCGGCCACCCTGTCGGGCGCCTACGGCATGTACAACGGGTACGAGATCTGCGAGGGCAATCCGGTGCCCGGCAAGGAGGAATACCTCGACTCCGAGAAGTACCAGTACAAGGTCTGGGACTGGAACCGGCCGGGCAACATCAAGGGTTTCATCCGCCGCATCAACGAGATCCGCCGGGAGAACCGGGCCCTCCACTACTTCAAGAACCTGGTCTTCCACGACTCCAACAACCCGGGCATCCTGGCCTATTCCAAGACCCACGAGGAGAACATCCTGCTGTTCGTGGTCAACCTCGATCCCCACCACAAGCAGGCCGCCACCATCAGCCTCAACCTGGGGGCCATGGGGCTGGGGTCAGAGAACATCTACGGCCTCTACGACCTCCTGACCCATGAGAGCTTCGTGTGGTCGGGCCGGCACAACTACGTGGAGCTGACGCCCCAGAAGGAAGTGCTGCACATCTTCAAGGTTGAGAAATTTTGAGGCTTTTCCCGCCTCCGGAGGGCCTCCAGGCCCCCGGTCCGGCGGGAGGGTTGGTGCGCGGAAACCAAAAAGTCATATATTTAAGGGATGGAACCGAAGGAACTGTCCCTCGACTGTCCCTGCTGCCGCGCCAAGCTCATCGTGGATACGGCCACCGGGGGCGTCCTCAAGTTCATCCCGCACAAGGATGAAGCTCCCACCCTCGAGCAATTCATGAAGGCGGACAAGCACCGCTCCGCCGACCTCGCCTCCAAGTTCGAGGAGGCCAAGAGGCAGGAGGATACCAAGCTGGACTTCCTCAACAAGAAGTTCGAGTGGGCGAAGAAGAACAAGGACAAGCTCCCCGACGCCCCCAAGCCGGGCATCATGTGGGACTGAGCCCCATACGGATCGGCTGAGCCGGGATCGGGATTCCCCGCCCCGTCGCCATCCGGTGCATTTTGTGCGAATCGTAGCATGAATGGCCTGGACAGCGGGCCGCTCATTTTGCAATTTGCACCTTTCGTCCCGAAGTCTCGTCGAAGCAATCCCTGGAACGGCCTGGAACCGATGTCCGAAGCCTCCACAGCCCTGGAAATCATCCGCAGCGTGGCCCAGACCATGCAGGAGTCGGCGTCGACCCAGCCGGCGCTGGAGGCGGTGGTCAAGCTCATCTCGGAGAAGATGCAGGTCGAGGTCTGCTCCATCTACCTGTACCAGCCCGAGCTCAACCGCCTGCAGCCGGGAGCCAGCTGGGGCCTGAACCGCGAGGGGCTCTCCGAGGTGGCCATGACACCGGGCGAGGGCCTCACCGGCTACGTGTTCAGCCGCGGCGAGATCGTAAACATCGCCAACCCCCGCCAGGACGTCCGCAACAAGTACTTCCCCGGAGTCGGCGAAGACCGCCTCAACAACTTCCTCGGCATCCCCATCCCCCCGGCCAAGAAATGGGGAGCCGGCGTCCTCACACTCCAGAGCACCGACAAGCAGCCGTTCTCCTCCACCGTAGAGGACCTGGCCTACACCCTGGCGGCCCAGCTCGGCACCCTGCTGGAGAACCGCAGCCTCCGCTCCTCGGGCCCGGCCCCCGCCGGCATCCCGGATCCCCATCCCCCGAAGGAGGCGCCGCCCTTCGTGAAGGCGCAGGTGGCCGTGGGCGGCATCGCCGACGGCAACGTGGTGACCCTCAAGACCCACCAGATCTGGGACACCATCCTGTTCACCGAATGCGAAGACCCGCGGAAGGAGCTCAAGACGCTGGGGCAGGCGCTGGGCATCGCCCGCGAGGAGAGCCAATGGCTCAAGAAGCGCGCCGCCGAGCTCTTCGCCGAGCTGGACGCCCGCATCTTCGAGGCCCATGAGCTGATGCTCAGCGACGAGCATTATATCGGCCTCATCGAGAGCTACATCCGCGAGCGGATGTCCGCGCCCTTCGCCGTCAAGGTGGCCACGCGCGAGCTCGCGAAGTCGCTCCAGGACACCGGCAACCCCATGCTGACCAGCAAGGCCGCCGATCTCCGGGACGTGGGACTCCGCATCCTCAACGCCCTCGGCGAGGTGAAGCAGGGCCTCATGCACCCCGCCGAGAGCGAGGCGGGGAACATCGTGGCGGCCGTGGAGCTGCTCCCCTCCGATCTCATCTACCTCTCCACGCGCAAGATCCTGGGCATCCTGTGCGAGACAGGCGGCCTCACCTCCCATGCCGCCATCCTGGCCCGCTCGCTGGGCATCCCCTGCTTCATGGGCATCCCCGGCCTCACCGGGTACCTGCAGAACGGCACGCGCGTGATCATGGACGGCAACTCCGGGCTCATCTACATCAACCCGGACGCCCACGTCCAGCGCGAGTACAGCCGCCTCATCGAGGACCTCGGAACCCGCCAGATGCTGGTGCCGGGATTCCAGGCTGTCACCCGGGACGGCCAGCGCATCGTGCTGGCCGGCAACCTGTCCCTGCTCTCCGATCTCGAGCTGATGGAACGCAACGGCGTCGAAGGCGTGGGGCTGTACCGCTCCGAGTTCTTCTTCATGATCCGCAACGGCTTCCCGGACGAGGAGACCCAGTTCAACATCTACCAGCGCGTCCTGGCCCGCTGCGGCGGGCACGGCGCCACCTTCCGCCTCCTGGACGTGGGCGGGGACAAGCCGCTGCGCTATTTCGACTGGGGCAAGGAGG
>CBILQL010000424.1:0-5118 GCA_966238865.1 uncultured bacterium | reverse complement strand
ATGGAGAACCACGGCCTCGTGATCATGAGCCCCTGGGACATCCAGTGGTGCATGATGACCACGGAGCTGCTGGAGATGACCTCGGTGAGCCTCACCGCCGCCGCGCCCCTCGGCCCGGTCAAGGAAATCTCCCTGCCCGACCTCCGGAACCTGGACAACATCATGTCCAAACGCGGCCTGCCCATGTTCGGCGCCCCGGGTGTGAACAAGTCCCTGGTCGACCTCTACTACCCCGAGGCCGCCGGCGCGGACGCCGCGGGCCAGGCCTCCAAGGCGGCGGTGACGGCCTGATGGGCGGTTGGCTCAAGCTCGAAGGCAAGGTGGCGGTGGTCACCGGCGGCGGCTCCGGCATCGGACGCGCCTGCTGCGAGGCCTTGGCCGAGAACGGCGCCCGGGTGGTGGTCGCCGATCGCGACAAGGCGATGGGGAGCGAAGTCGCCGCGCGCCTGAAGCAGGAGAAGGGCGTCCAGACCCTTTTCCACGAGACCGACGTGACGCGCAGCCAGGATGCCGCCGCCCTGATGGCGGCCGCGACCTCGGCTTTCGGCGGGGTGGACATCCTCGTCAACAACGCCGGCATCAACATCCCCCGCCTGCTGGTCGACCCGGCGGGCAGGGAGGAGCTCACCGACGACGTCCTGCAGCGCATGCTGGGCGTGAACCTGAACGGCGTGGTCTATTGCGCCCGCGAGGCCGCGCGCGCCATGCTGGCCGGCCGCCGCGGCGGCGTCATCATCAACATGACCTCGGAAAGCGGCCTGGAGGGATCGGAGGGCCAGAGCGCCTACTCCGCCACCAAGGCCGCCCTGCACGGCCTCACCCGCTCCTGGGCCAAGGAGCTGGGCCGGCTGGGCGTGCGCATCGTGGGCGTGGCCCCCGGCATCCTGGAAGCCACCGGCCTGCGCAGCGACGCCTACGAGAAGGCCCTGGCCTATACCCGGGGCATCACCGTCGAGGCCCTGCAGCAGGGCTACGTCAAGACGTCCACCATCCCGCTCGGCCGCGCCGGCCGCCTGTCCGAGGTCGCCGACCTGGTGGCCTTCCTGGCCTCGGAACGCGCCGGCTACGTGCACGGCACCGTCATCAACATCTCCGGAGGGAAGACCCGTGGCTGAGACGACGCGCGAACGTACCGTTTCCGAAGCCCCGCAGCCCGTCGTATACTGGGACCGGCCCATCCAGTCCGGAAAGCCCGCGAAGCCGAGCCGGGCCCGCAACCTTTTCGACGACTGCGTCCGGGAGATGGAGACGGCGCTCGACGACTTCGATCCGGCCGTGCGCCGCGGGGCCCTGGAGAAACTCCACTCCCTGAACGTCCCGACCGCCGATCCCGGCGAGAACGTCAACCTGCACACCCACACCTTCTTCTCCTACAACGCCTCCGGCTGGTCCCCGAGCCGCTTCGCCTGGGAGGCGCACCGCGCCGGCCTGCAGGCCGCCGGCATCATCGATTTCGACGTGCTCGACGGCATGGAGGAGTTCCTCTCCGCCTGCGAGCTGCTGGGCCTGCGCGGCACCGGCGGCATCGAGGTCCGGGCCGTCCTCAAGGAGTTCTCCGACGCCGTCATCGACTCCCCCGGGGAGCCCGGCGTCCACTACATCGCCGGATCCGGCGTGGTCAAGGCCCCGAAGGCCGGCACCCCCGAGGCGGAATTCCTCGCCTTCCTGCGCGGCACGGCTTCGGACCGCAACCGCCAGCTCATCGCGCGCATCAACGCCAGGCTGCCCGACATCGCCCTCGACTACGACAAGGACGTCCTGCCGGCCACCTGCAGCGGCAACGCCACCGAGCGGCACATCATCTCCGCCTACGTGGACAAGTCCCTGCGCGCCTTCCCCGACCAGGCCGCCTGGCGGTCCTATTGGGCCGGCCTGGGGCTTCCCGAGCCCCTGCTCGCCGACTGGGAGAAGAAGCGCCCCGACCTCGAGGAGAAGGTGCGCGCCAAGCTGGCCAAGCGCGGCGGCTTCGGCTACGTGCAGCCCGATTCCAGGACCTTCCCCCCCGTGGAGCAGGTGTACGCCTGGGTCAAGGCCTGCGGCGGCGTGCCCATGGATTCCTGGCTGGACGGCACCTCCGAGGGCGAGGCCCGCGGACGCGAGCTGCTCGAATGCAACCGCGCCCACGGCGCCCTGGCACTGAACCTCCTCCCGGACCTCAACTGGAACATCAATGATCCGGAGGAGAAGCGCCTCAAGCTGGCCAATCTGGACAAGGTCATCCGCCTGGCGGCCGAACGCCGCATGCCCCTGCACATCGGCACCGAGGGCAACAAGGCCGGCCTGCCCTTCGTCGACGACCTCGCCGGCGCGGAGCTCAAGCCCTACAAAGCCCTGTTCATCTCGGGCGCCCGCGTCCTGGTGGGCCACCACGTGCTGGCCCGCTTCGCGGACTTCCCCTACGCGGGTCCCGCCGCGGAAGGCGAGTTCGGCGCCGACACCGCCGCCAAGAACGCCTTCTTCGAGTCCGTGGGCGCCCTGCCGCCCGTGGACGGCAAGCTCGCCTGGTATTTCCGCCAGGTGGGCCCGGAGAAGTCCCTGGAAACCCTGCGCCGGTCCGCCCGCAAAGGCTGGTGGTCCCCGGCCCCTATCGAGACCTGAAAGGAATATCCCATGCTCGCCGCCCTCATGAAGAAACCCGGAGTCCTCACCGTGGAGGAAGTCCCCACCCCCGAGCCCAAGGCGGGCGAGGTGCTGCTCAAGGTCGAGGCCTGCGCCTTGTGCGGCACCGACAAGCGCGTGCTGGACGGCGAGAAGCCGGTCAGCGTGCCCATCATCGGCCACGAGATCGCCGGCACCGTCGTGAAGGTGGGCCCAGGCGTCGACGGCGGCATCGTCCCGGACCGCCGCTTCGCCGTGCAGACCGTGATCGGCTGCGGCGACTGCCCGCCCTGCCGCCGCGACCGCCAGAACCTGTGCGAGAAGGGCTTCACCGCCATCGGCTACGCCTACAACGGCGGCTTCGCCGAATACCTGATCATGCCCAAGGCGGGCGTGGACCAGGGCTGCCTCATCCCCATCCCCGACAGCGTCGACGGCGACATCGGCACCCTGCTCGAGCCCCTGAGCTGCGGCATCAACGGCCTGCGCGGCATCCCCCTGGAGGACATGGAGCACGTGGTCGTGATCGGCGCCGGCGTCATCGGCGTGCTGAACGGCCTCATCGCCCGGGCCCGCGGCGCCAAGCGCGTGAGCATCTTCAACCGCTCCGCCGGCAAGCTCGAAATCCTGAAGAAGCTGGGCCTGCCTTTCGACGACCTGGTCGACATGTCCAAGACCGACTGCGACGCCTGGGTCAAGGAGGCCACCCGCGGCCGCGGCGTGGACTGCGTCATCGTCTCAGCCTCGGTGAAGACCCTGGGCAGCATGGCCATCAACTGGCTGGCCCGCGACGGCCACCTCTCCCTGTTCGCCGGCATGCCCAAGTCCGACTGCGTGGAGCCCATCGACCTCAACGTCATCCACTACAAGGAGCTGCACGTGCACGGGGCCAACAGCTCGGTGCGCCGCGACTACCTGGAGGCCCTGGCCTTCCTGGAGTCGGGCCGCATCAACGGGCGCCAGCTCATCACCCACACCTTCCCGCTGAAGGAGTTCGTGAAAGCCTCCCAGGCCCAGCGGGATGCGGCTTCGGGGTCGTTGAAGATTATCGTGAGGCCTTGAGCGCGATCAGTCGGCTGGATTAGCCGGCTCGGCGGAATCCGCCGTGGATACGATTCGGACGCCCCTGCGGAAGCGGGGGCGTTTTTTTTCACCTGTTATCGGGGATATCCGATATCGAGAATACCGGCACGTTCGCCGTGTTGCGTTCGGCCCTCACCTTGCCGTCGACATGCACCAGCCGGACCCCGTCAGCGGGCGAGGCGCCCAGGTTCCTGCCGTCGAAGGAGACGCGAGGCCGGTTGCGGGGGGTGGTTATCGTGCTGGTCCCGCCGAGGGTGAGGATATTCTGCGTCACGTTCGCCGAGCCTTTGCCGTTCGCCGAACCGGTGTACGACTCCACTTTCATCGCCACTTCATACAATGCGCAATCCATCATCTTCATCCCGGCCTTGTCCCATTCCTCGAAATGCTTGGAAATGCTGACCACGCCGCTTTGCCGGTGGCTGCTCGTGCTCTTCGGGACGCTGAAGTATTGCTTGAAGTTGCCGTTCCCGGTCAGCATGGGCTGGTTGATCCGGTCGCACATCCAAAAATCGTACGCGATGCCGTCGATGGTCGCCTCGCCGTGCTTCTTGGCGTTGTTGCCTCCGGATCCCGGGTTGAAGTTGCCGCGGTCCTGGACGATGTAGTATTCGATCTGGTTGGAGAAATTGGCGGGCTGGCTTCCGGACGGATAATACGCCCAGCCGTAGATGCCGAGCATTTTCACGTTATCGCCGGATGACCATGTCGCGGTGAATACCAGGGAGATGTTGCCGACCGACTTGGGAGTGGTCTTGCTCGAAGCCCCCCATTTCTTGCCCGCGCGGAACAGGATGTTCTCGGTGCCGCTCCAGGTCGCCTGGAACGTTCCGCCGTTCGGGTTCGTGCTGCCGCCCGAGATCTGCATATTGACCGAGCCCCTGTTGTTCTGATTCCAGAGCTCGTAGTCGATGCCGTTGCAATTACGGATGGTGCTGGAGGTCCACGTGCCGCATTGCCCCCAGACCATGGAAGTTCCAAAAGCCAGGCACGCAAGATTCGCGGCAAGAACCTTTTTGATCTTCATACGTCCCTCCTGATACCCGTTGGAACGACCTTTGCTGGTCGCACGAGCATAGTATAAGGGCGGATACGGGAAAAATGTTGGCGAAATCTCCCAATTTCGGCAGTTGTGGGGTGCTGAACTCTGCTTTATTCGCGATTTTCCTCTCTTCCGGCGTTTCGGCCTGCTACCGTCGTCATTGGGCGCCCGGAGCGGAAGCCGGGCGATATCATCGCCCCTCCTCTAAACCACCGCGTTGCGCTTCGCCGCCTCGCGGAACCAGTGCGCGCTGAGCTTCGGGGTGCGCTGCTGCGTCTTGAAGTCCACGCGCACGAGGCCGAACCGGTTCCCGTAACCCTCAAACCACTCGAAGTTGTCCCTGAGGCTCCAGTAGAAATACCCCTTCGCGGGCACGCCGTCGGCGGTCGCCCGCT
>CBILQL010000423.1:0-5122 GCA_966238865.1 uncultured bacterium | reverse complement strand
TAATATCGGCAACGCCCCCGGTATGCCCTTGCCTCGGATCCCGGATACCACTGAGACCTACTACAAGGACATCTCCGGCAAAGACAACTTCCGCTGGTCCGTCTACGCCCGTAAGACGCTTTTCGCCAGCCTGGCAGCCAATGTCCTGGTGGCACGGGATCACCTCCGACTTGTCAGCCGCGAGTTCTATTACGGCCCATCCCTGGAGCCGGACGAATTGACGATGAAGCCTCAGAACTGGTACTGGATGGTCCAATTCACCTTCGGAATCTGAACATAGACAGAAGCTTCATATGCAGACATCCATGAATAAGCCCGATGCGAACCAAGAACACACCCCAAATGCGGGAGTACAAACCATGCGTTATACATTTCTGGCCCTTTCGGGGTTGATGCTCGCATCCGCCGTGCAAGCTCAAAACAACACTCTCACCCAGGCTGAAATCGCAGCGGGGTACCAACTTCTCTTCAATGGGACTTCGGTCAGCAGTGGCGGGAACGGGATCGATTGGGTGACATACCAGCAAGGAAACGACAACAGCACAACGCTCGAGGCCAGCTGGAAGGTCTATCCCTCGGATAGCGCTTTCGGCAAGGAAGGCAACGGACCCCGCGATATCAGAACCAAGAAAAAATTCAAAGATTTCACAGCAGAATTCGAATTCAAGACGGATGGCAATTCGGGCTTTTACTATCGCACCACCGTTGAATACGGCTATGGTTGGGGCACTGGCGTGGAATATGCGATTGAGAACAATTCGACGCTGCTGCCGTGGATACGAAGCGGTGCGGCCTACGAACTGATCGCCCCCGCGGTCGGGAATTACGCCGGGACGAACAAGTGGAACACGGTGAAAGTCATCGCGATAAAGGATAGCGTGGAACACTGGTTGAATGGCGTCAAGGTAGTCGCCTTCAAATATTGGGACGCCCAATGGCAGAAGGCCTTAAGGGGTGAGCTTCCCTATACAAATGGCCAGCGCAGCAAGTGGGATGGATTCCAGACTTTCTGTAAGCCCAAAACAGGTTCGTTGAATTATATCGATGAAGGATATTTCGGCCTCCAGGGCGATCATCCCGGCGCCACAAAATTCCGCAACTTCAAAGTCGCGCCTCTCACCCAGTGGCCATTTCCGGTCGCGATCGGCTCAACCCAAGACAAGGATGCTGGTGTTCGCGCAACCTTGTTAAGCCGGATTGAGATTAGGAATATTGGCCAAGAAACGTCGCTTAGCGTAGACTTCGCCAAGCCTTACGAAGTCACAGTCCGAGATTTTAAAGGTCGTATAGTACTTCCGGCGGTCGATGGCAGTGATTCAAAGATCATCCATCTTGACCGAGCCACCTTCCGATCCGGAATTTATTTCGCTCAGGTGAAGGTGGCGGGCATGCTCCTTAGCAAGGCTTTCACCATCCGTTAATTTATCGCAGCAGGGGTCGCGCAGGATACCAAAGCTTCCCGAGGAGGCCCAGATTACCTGGAATCCCGCTTGAGTATTCCGATCCCTGGATAACCCTCGATTCCTTTTTCAATGAATAGTTCGCATTTCCGAACTCCATTCATTGCCTGACGCTGCCATTTTTCTGATCCGGTTTCCGCCCTTTGCCTGTCGGCGGATCGAGCTCCTCCGACGGACTTTCCCTTTTGCGAAAAGCGTACCGCCTGTCCAGGCGATTGGGTTCTCCGAATCAGATGCCGGCTGCTTGTGCCTACAAGCATTTCCAGGGGGTTTATTCCCGTATCCCGGATTTGATCATGGCAAACGATTATTTCTGCCCCATATGACCAAGGAATCATTGTTCAATGGATATATGTAATCCCTAAGGCCGTCTACGACGCAGCTGTCGATGTCAAAGGGACGAAGCCCATAGTTGAATGCTTGGAAGCTATTTCCGCTACTACCGTTTCTAACTAGCCTTGTATTTCGAAGCGTCAGTCTTCCACCATACTCCGAATAAATACCGCCGCTTCCCCACGTATTTCCTGGGCCCGTTTCCAAGAAATTGTATGAAATGTCCGAATTACGGATGGTTAGATTGCTGGCCCCGTACATATAAATGGCCCCGAAAGATCGCTCGATATTATCCCTGACATTCATGTTTTCGAAAACGTGGGAACCGTTTGCGACCTGGACTATACCGGCAACCCCGGTGAGATCGTTCTCCTCGATCCAGATATTCCGGATCGAAGCGTTTTCGGCGTTGAATATCGCGATTGCCTGGTTTGTGCCTTTCCTGATGTGGAATCCATCCAAGATTGCATCCCTGCAAATTCCGGCCTTGCCCATGATGACGATGCACGTCACATGTTCTTCGCTTGGCAGAAACTTGGAGATGCGGTTTTCAGGATCACGGAAACTTACAGAATTCGGATTTCCAGTCACTGGAAAGCCGCCGTAGACGGACGTACTGCTTCGATCAACGGTGAACCCGGAATAATCCCCCTCCGTCACCCACACCTCCATACGCCCCGACCTCCCCGCAATCGCCGCCAGCGCCGTTCCGACGTCCCCGTAGGCATCCTCCCACGAGCTGCCGCCCCTCGTCCCCGTCTGCCCCGCCTTCACGAACACCACGTTGCTCCGGTACCAGATCGTCCGCATCGCATTCGCCGTATTCCCCGCCGCATCCGACACGCTCTTCTGGCAGCTCTTCGATCCGCCATCCGTGAGGGCGCAGGACAGGGAATCCGCGACCCCGTCCCGGGTGAAGCGGATCGTGATCGGCGAGCGGTTGGTGATGAACCCGTCCGCGACGTTATACCCGGCGAGGACCGGCGGCGTGCGGTCCACGGTGATGCCCTGGCAGGCATCCGGGCCGTACCCGACCGCGTCGCGCTCCGCGACGCACAGGGTATGGGCCTGCTCCGGGAGGCCCGTCGGCGCATAGGCGGTGGCCGTTCCCTCCCCCAAGGTCGCGGCCACGCCGGACCAGTGGTAGCGGAAGGTGCCGTTGCCGCCCCCGCCCGTGACCCATGTCCACTGGGGGGCATTGGACACGGCCGCGTTGCGGCTGATCACCGGGGCCGCGGGCGCGGCGGCCTTGACCACCACCGTGGCGCTGTTCGACCAGGGGCTCCAATTGCCGGCGGCGTCGCGGGCGCGGACCTGGAACTGCCAGGCGCCATCGAGAAGGGCCGTGCCCGGCGTATAGGCGGTGTCGGCATGGGCGGTGCCGGCCCCGGTGGGGGCGGCGTCGCGGGCCAGGCGGTATTCGAAGGCGGTGCCTCCGGCCCGCGACCAGGTCCAGGTGGGCGTGTTGTCGCGGGTGGGCGAGGCGGCCGTGGGACTCGGTGCCGCGGCCGGGGTCCGGTCCACGGTCACGGAGGTGGCGGCCGACGGCGTGGACTGGTTTCCGGCCAGGTCGAGCGCGCTGACCTGCAGGGCATAGACGCCGTCGGACAGGGTCCCCGTGGAATACGAGGTATCCGTTTGCCGGGATACGACCGTGCCGTTCAGCCGCACGACGAAGGAATCGGTGGCCGCGCCGCTCCGGGTCCAGCTCCAGGCGAGCGTGGTGCGGGTGTCCGCGGCGTTCACGAGCGCGGGAGGCTGGGATGTGAAGACGGGAGGGGCGGGCGGGGTGGAATCCATCGCCAGGAGGAGAATCGCCTCGCCGCTATTGCCGCTTTGATCCCGGGCCGTGACCTTGAGCTCCACCGTCTCGTTGTTCGTCAAGGGAAGGCCCCGGATGCTCCAGGTGCCGTCGGCGGCGAGGTTGGTCGGCAACGCTCCCGCGACGCCGTCCAAGGTGTAGGTGACGGCCTCTATGGGACTGCCGCCTTCCGGCTTGCTGGATGCGCCCGAGACGTCCACGGCAGCTTGCCGCGTCAGGTAGGTTCCCGCTGCCTGGGGCGACCGGATGGTCACGGACGGCCGGGTCAGGTCGTACACGATGGGCAGGCTCGCTATCGTCGACCAGTTGCCGGCCCCGTCGCGCTCCTGCACGTAGAGGGTGTAGCTCGTCCCGGACACGGCCGCGGGCAGCACGTATTCGAGGGCGCGCGTTTCGGTGCCGCCGTTGGCGGGGTTCCCGTCGCTGCCCACCTTGAGGCGGAAGTCGCCGGACCCGCCGTTTCCGCCCGAGGTCCAGGTCCAACGGGGCAGGGCGCTGGTGGGCGAGGTCCCGGCCAGAAGCGGCGGCTCCGGCGCCGTGAAGTCGAGCGTCACCGTCACCGAGGCCGCCGCCGACCAATGGCCGGCGGAATCCCGCTCGCGGACGGTGAAGCCATGCCCGCCGGCGGCAAGGTTGGCGGAGGGGCTGTAGCTGAGGCCGGTTGTCGGGTCGCCAAAGGCGGCGGAGTCGAGCTTGAACTGGAACACGCCCATCCCGCCCCCGCCGCTTTGCCAGCGGAAGGTCGGCTTCGGAGCATTGGTCACAATTCCGGGTTCGACCAGGAGGGTCGGGCGCCCGGGCGGGGTGAGGTCAACCCGGAGGGTGTGACGGCCGCTCGACGACCAGTTGCCGGCGGCGTCCCGCTCCTGGACATAGAGGGTATGCGGGCCTTCGGACAGGTCCTGCGCGGGGACGAACACGGTATCGCGCGACTCGGAGCCGGCTGGGAAGGTCTCCGCGTCGAGGGCGACACGGAATGCGCCGCTGCCGCCGCCGCCGGAGGTGAAGGACCAGGACGGCAAGGAGGTGCGGACCCAGTCGGGGCCCTTCACGACAGGGCTCTCCGGCGGTACGGCATCCAGGGTGACGAGGGCCGTGGCCGTGACCATGCGGCCCGCGGAATCCGGCGCCAAGCGCGTGATGAAGTTCGGCCCTTCCGCGAGGGATTGCGTGGTCAGGGAGTCCTGTTCGATGCCGTCCACGCTCCAGCGCACGGGGATGCTGGCTTCGCGGGAATAGCTGTTGTCGGCAGGTGCGAGGATGCGGACAATGCGGCCTTTCAGGACGCGCACCTGCTTGCGGACCAGGGTCTCGTTGCCCTCGGAGTCCCGCACCAGGAAGCGGGCCATGAAGATCCCCTCGGCATCGTACCGACGGCTCACGGCCTTCACCGCGGCCGCGGAGTCGTCCCAGGCGAGATCGCCGTCCAGGTCCCATTTGAAGGCGGTAACCACGCCGAATGCCTGCGGGGCGACCACGGGAAGCACCGCGAGCGTCCCGCCGACCG
>CBILQL010000422.1:0-5122 GCA_966238865.1 uncultured bacterium | reverse complement strand
TAGAGCATTTCTACAGCTACGAGGAGGCGGAGGCCGCCCGGGAGGCCGGCGATCCGTTCCTGAAGGAGCTGGACGAGTTCACCTCGGTGCTGTTGGCCAAGCGCCGGCAGGACGGGTTCATCGATTTCCAGTTCCCCGAGCCCAAGGTGGAGATGAAGGACGGCGCGCCCTTCCGCATCTATCCCGCCCAGCGCCTGGCCTCCCATTCCTGGATCGAGGAATGCATGCTGCTGGCCAACCAGGCCACCGCCCGTTTCCTCACCAAGCACAAGCTGCCCGGGCTGTTCCGGGTCCACGAGCAGCCGGACCTGGAAGCCGTGGCCGCCCTGTGGTCCAGCCAGGGACTGCACAAGGACAAGGGCATGTCCGAGGCGGTGAAGCGGCTGGGGCAGACGAAGAGCTACCTCAATCCGGCCGTGCAGAAGTTCTTCATCCGCCTGCTGAGCCAGGAGGGCGGCGCCCTGCCGGCCTCGGTGCAGCGCAAGATCCTGCAGAGCATGAAGAAGGCCCAGTACAGCGCCGAGTCGCTGGGGCACTTCGCCCTGGGCTGGCTGCACTACGCGCATTTCACCTCGCCGATAAGGCGGTACGCCGACCTCTGGACCCACCGGGTGATCAAGGCGTACCTGCGGGGCGGCAAGGCCGCCCGGGGCATGAAGGCCCGCGCCGCCGAGGTGGCGGACCAGATCTCGGTGCGCGAAATCGCGGTGATGAAGGTGGAGCGCAAGGGCCTCAAGACGGCCACCGCCTGGGTGCTGCGGCAATATATCGGCGACGAATTCACCGCCGAGGTGAGCGGCGCCGAGAACTTCGGCCTCTTCGTTTCCATCGCCGACCCGTACGGCGAGGGACTCATCCCCGTCCGCCTGCTCAAGGACGACTTCTACGAGAAGGACGAGGAGACCGGGCACCTGGTGGGCCGCCGCACCGGCAACCGGTTCGAGCTCGGCGACAAGCTCCGGGTGCGGCTCGAGCGCAGCGATCCCTTCACCTCCCAGGTGGACTTCGCCTTCCTCGGCCGCGCCTGATGAGCCTGGGTAACGCCCTCAGCTACCTCACGGTCCTGCCGATCCCGTTCAAGAAGCACGTGCCCCTGGGGCGCTCCGTGCACTTCTTCCCCCTGGTGGGGGTCGGCATGGGCAGCGTGCTGGTGCTGGTCTTCGTGGGCCTTTGCGCCTTCCTGCCGAAGCCGCTGGCCTGCGCCCTGGTCATCGCGCTGCTGGAGGGCATGACCGGCGGCATCCACCTGCGCGCCGTGGCCGAGCTGGTGGACGGCCGGCGCACCTTCCCCGGCTCCGGCTTCGGCCCGCGCAAGAAGTTCCAATGGAAGGGCCGAGCGGCCGTGGGCGCGGTGCTGTCCCTCAAGGTGGCGGCCCTGGCCTCCATCCGCCCCGACTGGCAGCCCTTCGCCCTGCTGCTGGCGCCCATCCTGGGCCGCAGCTCCCAGGCCCTCGGGATCATCTTCAGCCGCCACCGCCTGGCGCCTCCCGGCCCGCCCGACCCGGCCATCCGCCGCCGCCAGGTGCGCGCGGTGTTCTACACGGCCGCCCTGCTCTTCGTGTTCCTGCTCTTCCCATGGAAGGCTGCGCTGGTCCTGGCGGCCCAGTACTTCATCCTCATCGTGGGCTTCTACCGCTACCTCAACAGCAGCCAGGACGGCCTCACCGTGCAGACCCTGGGGACCGTGGCGGAGGCGGCCGAGACCGGCCTGTTCGCCGCCTGCGCCCTGCTGTCGCTGTACGGCTTCTGAGGGCCCCCGGAGCCCAGTCAGCCCAATCGTGAGCCGCTTCGCCGGGGTGAGCCGCTTCGCCGGGTCTGGAGGCCCGGGGCGGACCGGGGGCTTGCGCGCCTGTCCGTCTATTCGAAGTCGTAGACCTGGACCTTCGTCCAATATTGCCTGCACGTCTCGATGAACTTCAGGTGGACGGGATGCACCTGGTAGGCGTCGTGGGCGGCCACGTCCTGGAACGCCGTCAGCAGGCCGTAGGAGTAGCTGCGGTCGATGACCGGGCGGGCCTCGGTGGCGGCGGGCGGTCCCACGTGGCCGTGCAGCAGCCCGGGGACGGTCAGCAGGGAACCGAGGCCGGCGGTGAACGCGGCCTCCTGTTCCCGGGTGAGATCGGGCTTGAGCCAGAAGAAGACGACGTGCACGAGCATGGGCGGTCCTTTCGCTTGGGGTTTCACAATTCACGGCGGTGGAAGCGGCAGTAGAAGTCCCAGAAGGCCTTGGCGGCGTTGTCGTAGCTGAACCGGAGGGCGCGCCGGCGCGCGTCCGCGCGCATGGCCGAGAGGCGGGCCGGATCCTCGGCCAGGGTCAGGATCTTGGCCTCCAGATCGCCGGGCTTCCCGGCGTCGAAGACGAGGCCGCATGCGCCGTCCTCGATGATCTCCCGGGGGCCTCCCTCGCCCGAGGTGATGCAAGGCAGTCCCGAGGCCAGGGCCTCCACCACGCTGTTCCCGAAGGTATCCGTGCGGCTCGGGAAGACGAAGAGGTCGGCGGAGGCGAAGACGCCGTAGAGATCCTCGCCCCGCAGCACGCCGGTGAACCGGACCCTGCCGACCCCGGCCAGGCGGCCTTCCATCCAGGCGCGCAGGGGCCCGTCGCCGACGACGGTGAGGGATAGCCAGGGACGGCCCTCCGACAGGCGCGCATAGGCCTCCGCCAGGGCCTCCAGGTTCTTCTCCCTGGACACGCGGCCCACGTACAGGAGCTTGACGCCGTCTTCGGGCAGTCCGAGGCGCTGCCAGGCGCCGCCGGCGGACTTGTCCGGGTGGAAGCTGCCGAGGTCGACGCCCCGGGGGAGCAGGTGGATGCGGCGGCGGGGCACGCCCATGCGCGCGACCTTGTAACGGTACGAATCCGAGGGGACCACCACCCGTCCCGCCATGCGCGTGAACCAGCGCGTCCACAGGTTGACGAACCAGGATCCGGCCGCGTTCTTGACCAGAAGCTTGGAATAGGTGAGGATGTCGGTGCGGTAATGGCTGAGGGTGCGTATCCCGACGAGGCGCGCCGCCAGCAGGCAGATGGAGGAAACCGTGCCCGGCGTCTGGAACTCGATCACGTCCACGCGCCGCTCGCGCAGGAAGGACAGGAATTCCGAGAGGCGCGGCAGGGCCACTTCGCTTTCGGCATAGCCGGCCTGGTCGAGGGAGAAGCGCCCGGCGCAGAGGACGGTCTCGCCGTCGGGGCCCTCCCGGCGCGGGGGCTTCGAGTGGAAGGCCACGCCGAAGATGTAAACGGGCTTGCCCATGGCCCGGAGCTCCCGCAGCATGATGCGCGAAGACAGGGCGATGCCGTTCACCTCGTCGAGGTTGTCGCCCACCCAGGCCACCACCGGCTCCGCCGCGCCCGTTCCCCGCGACGCAGCGTAGCGCGCGCGCAGGGCCAGGCAGGCCGGGAGGTTGCCCAGGCACTCCGCGACGAAGCCGGACAGGAAGCGGGTGACTCCGAGGGGCCCCATCTTCATGTGGGGCCGGTGGTTCGTGATGCTGTGGCCCGACGGCGAGGCCGTCGGGGAGGGGGGCGTCATGGGACCCTTTATAGTAAAAATTGCTAAATAGGAAAGGGTGGTTTTCCTCGACATCAACACCTTCTTCTCCCCGAAGGCCGGAGGGATCCGCACCTACCACCAAGCCAAGATCGCCTGGTTCAAGGATCGGCCCGGGCATCGCTACCACCTGATCTTCCCCGGACCCGCCCATCGCGTCCGCGACGAGGGCGCCGCGCGTCTCGAAGAGGTATTCGGCCCAGCCATGACCGCCGACCCTTCGGGCTACCGCCTGCTCCTGGATTTTCCCCGCGTCCTGTACGCGATCCGCGCTTCCCGGCCGGCTGTGGTGGAGGCCGGCGATCCCTGGCTCACGGGCCTGTTCTGCCTGCTGCTCCGCCGCCTCGGCCTGTTCCGCGGGCTGCTGGTCTCCTTCTACCACAGCGATCCCGTTCCCAGCTACCTGGTCCCCTGGTCGGAGCGCGGCCCGGCGCGGACGTTCAAGCGCCTGCTGGTGCGCATGGTTGCCCCCGTCTTCTACCGCCTGCAGCGCGGCTATGATCTCACCGCCGTTTCGTCCCGGACCATGGAGGCCTCCCTGCGCGCCCGCGGGGTGCGCCGGATAGCCTATCTCCCCTTCGGCGTGGCCGGCCTCTTCCTCGAGCCGCTCCCGGCCCGCCGGCCTCCCGGGGAAGGCTCCGCCGCCGAGATCCGCCTGCTCTATTCCGGTCGCCTGGATCGGGAGAAGGGGGTGGACCTGCTCCTCGACATCCTGCCCGATCTCCTGGCTCCGCAGTCGCCGGGCGGCCCCGCCGGGAGCGTGAGCGTCTCCGTGGCCGGCCGCGGGGCATATGCCGAACGCTTCGCCCGCTTCGAGCATCCCCGTTACCGGTACCTGGGCTTCCTGGAGGGCGCCGCGCAGGTGCGCGATGCCTGCGACGCCCACCATATCCTGCTGGCGCCGGGCCCCTTCGAGACCTTCGGCCTCGGGGTGCTGGAGGGCATGGCCCGCGGCCTGCTGGTGGTCGGCCCCGACCGGGGCGGCACCGGCGAGCTGCTCCGGGAGGCCGGTTCCCCCTTCCTGTTCCGCGCCGATGACGCCGCCGATTTCCTCCGGGCCGTCCGGGCCGCCATCGCCGCGGCCGAGGCGGGCTCGCGCTACGCCGCCGAGGCGCGCCGGTCCCGGGAGCTGGCCGAGCGCTACGGGACCTGGGACGACGCCGTGGCCCGGCAGATCGAACGCTATGCCGCGGAGGCGCAGGGCGGCGCCGCTGCGGATGCAGCAGCCGGAACCGTCGAATCCGCCGGGTCCGCTGGAGCCGTCGGCACCTCCGGAACCGCCGGCACCGCCGGGAAGGGGGCCGCTTGACCAGCCCACGGCGCCTGCTCGTCAGCCTGCACGACGTCACGCCCTTCCACATCGACCGCATCCGCCGGGCCGAGGAGCTGTTCCGCGAGATCGGCGTGCTGAAGGCGGCCTATCTCTTCGTCCCGGAGTATCATGGCGGTTACCCAAGCGCCGGGGATCCGGCCTTCGCCGCCTGGTGCCGCGAACCGCGCGGCTTCGCCTTGCAATGGCACCTGCACGGCTATTACCACCTGGAGACCCCGGGGCCGACCGCCGATCCCGG
>CBILQL010000421.1:0-5144 GCA_966238865.1 uncultured bacterium | reverse complement strand
AGCCTCGACCTGCTGGCTGAGCTGGGCCTCATCGCCGTGATCGCCGACGTGCCCGCCCGGCGCGACATGCTGCACATGCGGCTGACCTCGCCGCGGGCCTTCCTCCGCTTCAGCGGCCACGACCGGAGCGACCGGGATCGGGCGCGCATCGAAGCCTGGGCCTATCGTATCAAGGGGTGGCTGGATCGGGGATTGGAACAGGTCCACGTCTTCGTCCACCACGTGCCCGAGCACGTATCGGTGGCCTGGTCCGAGGACGTCGTCGACGCCCTCAACCGGGTTTGCGGACTGGGGCTCCCCTCCCCGACGCGCTTCGCCGGGGCTCGGGAGGAGCCCCAGCTCGATCTGTTCGCTTCCTGAGACGTTGGTCCCGCGAGGCGTCCCGCCCGTGTCCGGGGCGGGCTTCCCGCCCGGGGCGGTCAGGGCCTCTCAAAGCCCGGAGGCATTCCGGAGGGTCCTGCGTTCGGCCGCCGTGCAGGTGTCGAGGTACGCCTTCCATTCTCCCAGCTTCCCGAAGGAGCCGGTGGAGAGGACGATGCCGTTCAAGGTGCCGTTCACGATGGCGGTGGTCCGGCCATCGGACATGATCTGGCCCTTGTAATGCACCGAATCGGGCCGGCCGGAGAAACGGGACATCCCCGGAGGGAGGATTCCGTCCAGGTACAGGCCCAGGAAGCTCTCGCCGGCCGGCGGGGTCGAGGACCGCGACTTGTATCCCCGGACCTGCATGTCCGGGTACCCGGACCATTGGAAGAGTCCGGAAACCTGCGCATTCCGATCCAGCATCAGGAGCCGCCCCGTGCCGCCTATCGTCTGCGCCGCGTCCCAGCACGTCAGGGAATCCATGTGAACCGGAATCGTGTCGTTCGGCAGGGTGTCCCTCGAGCAGTCGGAGCGATAGCCGATAACGTATACCGAAGAATAGGGCGGGTTCGCCCGGCGGAAGAATTTTCCATGTATCCTCAACATCGTGCTATCGAGCTGGCCGGAGAAGAGGAAGCCGCTGGAGGAATCCGCGCCGAGGATCAGCGCTCCGGAGGGATGGACCGTTCCCCGGGCCGTATCCCGGAACCCGTCCGGCATCGTCAGCACGCCCTGCAGGAGGCTGTCCCGTTGCAGGATGCGTAGACTCGCAACGACCTCCGAGTCGGAATCGGGAATGGGGAGCCTCCAGCAGCCTGACACGTCGGGGAGCTTGGGGATTATCGGGCGGCAGTTGGCGGGAAGGGGAAGGCCTTCGATCTCGACGCAGATTTCCGCATCGCCCGTGGCCGAGCCCAGCTTCAGGTGGACGTAGGCGGTCTTGCCCTTCTCGATCCGGGTCGAGACGCTGTCCGAATAGAGGACCACGCCGCGACTCTCGAGCTCGCCGGTGAAGAGGCGGCTCCCGACGGGGATCCGGGTCACCCGGACCGTGATGGCGGAGGAACCCAAGGGCCAGGACTCGCGGCGCGGGGACATTCCCGGCCCGGTGATCGTCAGGACGAAAAATGCCCTGGCGGTGTCGACGGTATCGGCCGACAGCTTGGCCAGGAACCCGGCCGGCAAGGCGGGAAGCCGGAGCTCGGCCTCGCCGACGTCCTGGGAGTCCAAGTCCGTCTCGGGGGCCGTCGGCTCGTCCTTGCGGACGCAGGCCGTCAACAGGACGATACAGAGATAGCCGAGCCAGAATCCTGCGATTTTCCTCATGCGGTTGCCTCCTGTTTCTGTCGGGCCATCGCCCAGCAGTGTTTGGTGTGCGGTTCAGGTTTAGACGTCAATTCCCGCGTATAAGTTTCATCCAGCCTCCCTGTCGGGGAGGCATCGGTCTCCGTGCGCGAGCAGTAGGCAAGATAGACCGGAAGTCTTGGCGGCAGAGCCGAAAGTGGGATTTATTCCGCTCTCACTGGGAGAGCACCCGGCGCGCCCGCTTAGCAGGAGCTTAGGGGAAACGTCGACAGAGGAAGCGGGAGGAAAACCAGGATGAAAAAAGAGGGGCGACCCCGCAGAGCCGTCGTTCAGCCGCCTACTTCGGTCCACCGGCCGGACTTGGCGGAGGCCAGCACCGCGTCGCAGATGCGCGTGGTCTCCAATGCCTCCCGGAAGGTGGGGCTGGTGCTCTTGTTCCCGGCCACGTTGGCCAGGAAGTCGGCCACCTGGTGGATGAAGGAGTGCTCGTACCCGATCTGGAGGCCGGGCACCCACCAGTTCTTCATGTAGGGATGATCGCCGTCGGTGATGTGGATGGAGCGCCAGCCGCGCAGCTTGCCCTCGTCCCGGTGATCGAACCATTGCAGGCGGTGCAGGTCGTGCAGGTCCCACTTGATGGAGGCGTGCTCGCCGTTGATCTCGAAGGTGTACAGGGCCTTGTGGCCGCGGGCGTAGCGGGTGGACTCGAACAGGCCCAGCGAACCGTTCCGGAAACGCGCCAGGAAGGCGCAGGCGTCGTCGATGCCGACCTTCTCCACCTTGCCGGTCAGGTTGTGCTTGCGCTCCTTGATGAAGGTCTCGGTCATGCCGTTGACGCCCTGGATGGAGCCGTTCAGCCAGATGGCGGTGTCGATGCAATGGGCCAGGAGGTCGCCGGTGACGCCGGAGCCGGCGGCGGCCGCGTCCAGGCGCCAGAGGCCGGTGCCGCCCTGGGGCAGGTCGGCGGAGATGGTCCAGTCCTGGAGGAAGTTGGCGCGGTAGTGGAAGATGCGGCCGAGCCGCCCCTCCTCGATGAGCTGCTTGGCCAGGGTCACGGCGGGGATGCGGCGGTAGTTGTACCACACCGTGGTGAGCACCCCGGCGCCCTCGGCGGCGGCCACCATCTTCTCGCCCTCGGCGGCGTCGCGGGCCAGCGGCTTCTCGCACAGGATCATCTTGCCGGCCTTGGCGGCGGCCACGGCGATTTCCATGTGGCTGTCGTTGGGCGTGACGATGTCGACGGCGTCGATGTCCTTGCGCTCGACCAGCCTGCGCCAGTCGGTCTCGATGGACTCGTAGCCCCACTTGTCCGCGAAGGCCTTGGTGTTGGCCTCGTTGCGGCCGCAGACGGCCTTGAGCACCACCTGGTGCTCGTTGTCGAAGAAGTTGCCCACCTTGCGGTAGGCGTTGCTGTGGGTGCGGCCCATGAAGCCGTACCCGACCATGCCGATGTTCAGTTTCTTCTTTGCCATGCCTGATGTCCCTTGCGTGACGAAATCGCCTTCAGTTCCAGCCGTGCTTCTCCCGGACCGCGATCATCGCGCCCAGGATCCTGTTCCAGGTCTCCTGCTGCTCCATCACCGCGTTCGGGAACATGCAGCCGTCCCAGCACATATGCTTGATGTCGATGTGCTGGTTGTTCCGGTCCCGCAGCCAGAAGCCCGCGTGGTAGGGGATGTCCAGCTTCCCGTTCGGATCGTCCACGCGGCAATGCTTGCCGGTCTTGTCGTGGGATCCGGAGCCGAACACGGTCGCGTCGTTCTGGGCGACGTGGAAGTCCTTGACCCAGGGGCGCAGCGTGTCGGTCAATTGCCGGTAGGCCTTGTCGAAGGCGGACTTCTCCCAGTCGAAATCCTCGGGGACGAGGCGCGCCTCCGGGGCGTTGTAGCCGAGCATGAAGAGCAGGGTATGCGCCATGTCCGCCTGGATGCCGACGGTCTTGGGATTGTTGACGCCTTCGAGGATCTCCAACAGGGACTTCCAGCTGTGCATGCCGCCCCAGCAGATCTCCCCTTCCAGGGCCAGCTGCTCGCCGAAGCTTTCGGCGATCTTCGCGGCCTCCTTGAAGGTCTCGATGTTCCGCTTCTGGTTGCCCACAGGATCCTTGGCGAAGTTGGCGGGGCTGTTGGCGGTGTCCAGGCGGATGGAGCCGTACTTGCGGATGCCGATGTCCTTCAGCTTCTTGCCGATGGCACAGGCCTTCCGGAGCGCTGTCAGGTAGTTCTTCCGATCCTCGTCGGTGCCGAAGGCGCCGCCGCCGCCCCAGATGGGGGCGACCAGCGATCCGATGGCGAGGCCCTTGGAACCCACCTTGTCGGCCAGCTGCTTGAGGTCGTCGTCGGAGGATTCGAGGTCCTGGTGGGGCAGGGACAGGAACAGGTCGATGCCGTCGAAGCGCACGCCGTTCACCGAGGCGTTGGCGGTCAGTTCCAGCATCCGGTCCTGGGAGATGACGGGCTCGGCGCCGGGC
Source organism: uncultured bacterium (assembly GCA_966238865.1). Classification (GTDB taxonomy): domain Bacteria; phylum Fibrobacterota; class Fibrobacteria; order UBA11236; family UBA11236; genus CBILQL01. The sequence goes on along the minus strand of CBILQL010000421.1, from coordinate 1,006 downwards.
TCCTTGCCGCCCTTGCCGACCAGGCCGGGCCAGGCCGCGTTGTGAAGTTTCGGATATGCATTCGCCATGTTCGACTCCGCGCGACGGGTGGATGCGGCCTATTTCCGAAGGGACTTGAACGCGCCCGTGTGGGGCGAGTGCGGGGCCGAGTCAGGCCCGAAATAGCGCAGGGTGACCAGGGGCTCGGTGCCCGTGTTCTCGAACACGACTCCCCGGGACGCGGCCTCGTGGGAGATGAACACCTCGTCGTGGGTCATCTGACCGAAGCGGATCATGTTGGGCGACTGCAGCGCGTGCCTGCCGACCTTTCCGCATCCCTGGACGGTGATGAGGCCGGAGGCGGCGTTGTCGCGGATGGTCACCTTCACGCCGGGCTCGAGGGTGAGCTCCTTGGCGGAGAACAGGTCGCGATCGCCCCGGAGGGCCCCCTGGTTCGGCCCGCCGAAGCGGCCGTACACCACCCAGCGGTCCTGGTACCCTTCCGTCCAGGTCTCCCCGTCGTCGATGGGAGCGAGGAAATGGTGGTCGCGGAAATTCGGATCCACGTTGCCGTCCCAATCGAGCTGGTCCACCAGGTAATCGAGATCGTCCTTGTGGGCGTCCGGGGTGTCCTTGACGAACAGGTCCCAATCCACCCGGCGCCCCTCGACCATGCTCTGGTACATGGCGAACACGTCGCTGCCCCATTGCGGCTCGTAGGTGAGCAGCGAACCCGGGGCGTGCAGGATGCAGGCGGGCACGTGCCAGCCGGTGCCGGGCTTGAGGCGGTAGGCCTTGGAGAGGTCGAGAATGCCGTTGTCGCCCTTGTTCCAGTTCTCCAGGCAGCGGCGCACGTCCGCCTTGGTCACTCCCGGCTCCAGGCCGAAATAGGTATGGGGGAAGTTCTGCCCGATGGCGTTGAGCTGGGGCGGGAAGTAATAGCACTCGGGCTTGCCTTCCTGCCCGACCTTGGCGGCCTGCTCCTCGTTGTGGTGCATGTGATGGGGGATGGGCCCCTCGTTGTCGA
>CBILQL010000420.1:0-5152 GCA_966238865.1 uncultured bacterium | reverse complement strand
AATCCGGGCCAGGCCGATTACGCCGCGGCCAACGGTTATATGGACGCCTTCATGCACCAGCGCGCCGCCAAGGTGCGCGAAGGCTTGCGGAAAGGCAGATCCGTTTCCATCAACTGGTCCCTCTGGCAGGGGGAAGGCATGCAGGTCCAGGAGGAGATCCGGCAGAACTTCGAACGGGTCTTCAAGGTGAGGCCCATGCCCGTCGAAACCGGCCTGGCCGCGCTGAAGCGGATCCTCGCCGGCGACTCCCACCAAGTGGTCGCGGCCTTCGGGAATGCCCGGGCCCTGGACGGGCTGTTCGAGAAACGGAAGGCCCCAAAGGCCACGGACGCCGCCACGGCGGACGCGGCCATCGCCGCCAAGCTGAGGCCGAAGCTGATTTCAGCCCTCAAGGCCCTGGTGGCGGAGCACCAGAAATACGCGATCGACAAGCTGGACGAGAACGCCGATTGGGCCAAGGCCGGCTTCGATTCGATTTCCCTGGCCAGCCTGGCGAATGCCATCAATGACCGGTACGAAACCGACCTGACCCCGACCGTCTTCTTCGAGGCGACCTGCATCCTGCAATTCGCGGACTACCTGCTGCTGAGGCATTCCGACAGGATCAAGGCCAGGCTGGAAGACTCGCCCGGGCGGAAGGCCGGGCAACCGGAGCCGGCCAAGGCGGAAGCAGGCCGGCGCGGGGAAGGCGGCTCGGCTCCGGAGGCCAACACCCTGTTCCGCTGGATGAGGAAGGCCTACCGCAGCTCCTTCCGCTACCGGGAGCAGGACATAGCCGTCATCGGCATGAGCTGCCGCATCGCCGGCGCCCGGAACCCCGACCAGCTCTGGCAGATGCTCGACGAGGAAAGGGACATGATCTCCGAAATCCCCAAGTCACGGTGGGATTGGAGGGATTATCCCGAGGCGAGCAAGTGGGGATCCTTCATCGAGGGCGTGGAGGAATTCGACCCGCTGTTCTTCGACATCTCCCCGATGGAGGCTGTATACATGGCGCCGGAGCAACGGCTCATGATGCAGTACGTGTGGGAATGCCTAGAGCATGCAGGGTATGCGGGCGACCAGTTGCGGGGATCGAATACGGGTTTGTTCGTGGGCTGCGGGCCTACCAGCTATTCCTTCTTCCTGGACGCCCTGCCCGTCGAGGCCTATACGGCCACGGGATTCGTGCCTTCGGTGGGGCCCAACCGCATCAGCTATATGCTGGATTGGCACGGGCCCAGCAATCCCGTCGAGACCGCCTGCAGCAGCGCCTTGGTGGCGGTCCACCGGGCGGTCGAGGCCATCCATGCCGGCCATTGCGATCAGGCCATTGCGGGAGGGGTTAGCCTCCTGCTCTCGCCCGAGGGGTATGTCAGCTTCTCCAAGTCCGGCATGCTCTGCGAGGACGGGAAATGCAAGACCTTCTCCAGCAAGGCCAACGGCTATGTGCGCGGCGAGGGCGTCGGGATGCTGATGCTGAAGCCGTTCTACAAGGCCTTGCAGGACGGCGATGAGATCCATGCCCTGATCAAGGGGACCGCAGAGAACCATGGCGGAAAGACCAATAGCCTGACCGCCCCGAACCCCAAGGCCCAGGCCGCGGTCATCAATGCCGCCCTGGAAAGGGCGGATATCGAGTTCAGCAAGATGGGATATATCGAATGCCATGGCACCGGCACCCCCCTCGGCGACCCCGTGGAGATAAACGGGCTGAAGATGGTGGCCTCGGAGCTGCCGGCCGATGCGATCGGGAAGATGGAGTGCAAGCTGGGCAGCATCAAGTCCAATATCGGCCACCTGGAATACGGGGCCGGGGTGGCTGGGCTGCTGAAGGTAATCCTGCAGATGAAGCACAGGAAAATCGCCCGAAGCCTGCATTGCGAGACCATCAATCCCTATATCCAGCTCGAGGGGACGCCCTTCCGCATCGCCCAGACGGCCTCGCCCTGGAAGGCCGGCCCGGATGGGATCCGCTACGGCGGGGTGAGCAGCTTCGGCTTCGGAGGGGTCAATGCCCACGTGATCGTGGCCGAATACATCGACCAGGACCAGGAGAAGGAGAACGGAATGCCGGACACGGCCTCCTCAGCGCGGCACATCTTCCCCATTTCCGCCCGTAGCAAGGAAGCCCTGGCCGCCCACGTGAAGCAATTCCTCGCCCACCTGTCCGCCCTGGGAATGGACCAAACCGCCTTCCACAGGGTGGCCTTCTCCCTGCAAGTGGGCCGGAAGAACATGGAAGAGCGGGTGGCCTTCCTCGCCCGGGATTTGGAAGAGCTGACCGGCAAGATGAGCCGGTTCCTCAAGGCCCCGCAGGAGAAGGTCCCGGGGGAATATTACACGGGCAATTCCCGGAGCAATCCGCGCGACATGACCGGCCTCCTGGACCGGAAACTGGCCGGGCGGACCCCGAAGCAGGCATATGCAGGCGAGGGCATAGAAGCCTTGGCCGAGCTCTGGGCCGAAGGCTTGAGCCTCGACTGGCAGGCCTTGCACGCATGAAATCACGGATCCTTCCGGGGAACGGATGCAGATGAGCCGGCAAGTCATATTCATGTTTCCAGGCCAGGGAACCCAGTATTTCCAGATGGGCCGCGAATTGTTCGCGGGCAATATCCGGTTCCGTCACTGGATGGAGACGTGCGGCGAGATCGCCCGCCCCTATCTCGACGCCACGCTGACGGGAATACTGTACGGGGATCGGACCAAGTCCGAGCCGTTCAACGATATCCGCCGGACCAACCCCTGCCTGTTCTGCATCGAATACAGCATGGCCCAGGTCCTCATGGAAGAGGGCTTGGCGCCCGATGCCCTGCTGGGCTATAGCCTGGGCGAAATCGTGGCCGCAAGCGTCTCCGGCGCCATCTCCCTGGAAGACGGGATACGCCTGGTCTCGGAAATCGCCCGCTTGGCCGTGGCCAAGGCCGGCGAGGCGCGCATGCTGGCCGTCTTCGATCCGGACCATGCCGCCGGGAACTGGTCCGAAATGGCCGAGGACTGCTGGGTGACCGCAAGGAACTTCCCCGGGAACACGGTCCTGTGCGGAAAGCCCGCCGCCATCGCGGCCGTGAAGGCGGTCCTGGAGAAGAAGTCCATTTCCCATCAGATGCTCCCGGTCACCTATGGCTTCCACACGGAATTGATCGACGGGATGCGGGCCGACCTGCGCAGCTTCACCGACGGCCTGGAAAAGTCGGCGCCGCGCACCCCGATCCTCTCATCCAGCCATGGCGGCATGGTCACCTCGGTGGATGGCGAATACTGCTGGAATGCCATCCGCCATCCCATCGATTTCCAGGCTACCGTCCTCCGGACCGCGCGCAGGACCGCTGCGAAGTTCATCGACGTCGGTCCCAGCGGGTCCCTGGCAACCTTCGTGAAATATCTGCTTCCGGCCGGCAGCGGTTCCTTCTCCCTCGAGACGATGAACCCTTTCGGACGGGATCTTGCGACCCTCAAGAGGGTCCTGGCCCATGTCCATTCCGAATCCCAAGGCGCCGTACCCAAGTGGTAAGGGAAAGGTCCGCAAGACCTTCATCAGTGGTTCGATTCCATTCGGTGCCTCCACTTTCACATCCCTCGGCTTAGGGCTTCTGACAAGATGAGGACGACAGGCGAAGCCCGGCGCACGGGCCCGGGCCGGGTAGTCTTCCTGTCAGGGGCCCTTACTAAGGAAATGAAATGACAACCCAGGAAGCTTTGCAGGCCTTTGCCGAAACCTATCTGGCCGACCTGATATCCGGGGCGTCCGGGGCCAGGATCGGCGCGGCCCATCTGACCACTCCCTTCCAGGAGCTGGGCGTGGATTCCTTCAAGGTGCTCAAGATCGTGAAGGACCTGGAAAAGGACTTCGGCACCCTCCCGAAGACCTTGCTCTTCGAGAACTTCAACATCCAGGACCTCGCCGGGTACCTGGTCCGTCACCACCAGGCCAGGCTCGAGACCAGGATGGGAAGCCCGGCTTCTACGCCCGTCCGCCAAGCCACCATCCCGGCACCATCCCCTGCCCCGATCCCGGCCCTGGCTCCATCTCCCGCCCCAATCTCGGCCCCGGCCCCTGTCCCGGCCCCGGCCCCCATCGTCCATCGCGGGCCAGCATCGGCCGCCAGCCGCCCCGCCCCCATCCTCGCACCCGAAAAGCAGGTGTTGGCCCATCCCCGGCTCGGCCCTCTGATCGGGGAAATCTTCGCGCGCCATAAGAACGAAGGCTCCGTCTCCCGTGGGACCCGGAATATCGCGCCGGACCTGTTCATCGGCAGCGAGCGGAAGGGGTATTTCAACTATAGCCGCAGCGGCGATATCCTCCTCGCCTATGCCTATACGGGGCCGGACGACTACTTCCCCCGCCTGGCCGGGGAGCTCCTCTCCCATTGCGGCAAGCTCGGGCTCCAGCTGAACTTCTTCATCGATCAGGAAGTGCGGCAGATCGGGGGCGTCGCCTTCAGCTCCAACCCCTTCGGGGCCGTGCAGAGGATCCTGGGACTCAAGGAGTTCTCCCTGCAGGGGAACAAGATGCGGCGTCTCCGCTACCAGGTTGCCAAGTTCGCGGAATCCGGCGCCTGCAGGACCGTCGAATACCGCTGCGGCAACTCACCGGAAACCGACCGGGCCATTGCGGATATCGTGGACCGCTGGTGCGAGAGCCGCACCATGGTGAACCCACTCATCCATATCGTGAAGCAGGAAATCCTGGATGGAACCCTGCATAGGGATCACCGGATCTTCCTGACCTACCAGAACGACCTGCTCCAGAACGTCATCCTCATATCCCCCATGGTTTCCGGGGCCTACCTCATGGACCTGGAGTTCTATCCCAAGGAAATGCCCTTGGGCGGACTGGAGTTCGCCATCGTCGAAATCATCCGGATATTGGTGGAGGAGGGTTGCGTCATGCTCAGCCTGGGGGCCACCTTCGGCGTGAAGCTGGCCCCGTCCGGGAATGCCGATCCCAGGGTCGAGGAAATCGTCGACAAGCTCCGCGAGCAGAAACTGTTCGACGATTCCGGCAACCTGCAATTCAAGAACAAGTTCCGCACGGAAAACCGCGGCATCTTCCTGTGCCGTCCCAAGGACGATCCGAATCCCGACAATGTCACGGATATCATCCTGATGATCGCCGATCCAGGCCGGATGCGGACTTCCGACGAGGCGAACCATACCCGCCTGGAAG
>CBILQL010000419.1:0-5164 GCA_966238865.1 uncultured bacterium | reverse complement strand
GCTTTCGAAGGAGAATCCCGGCCCGGAACGCCCCAGCACGGTGGCCAGGTCGAAGCGGAATCCGTCCACGCCCATGTTCACGGCCCAATAGCGCAGGGAGTCCAGTATCATCTGGCGCGCCGCCGGCTTGGAAACGTCCAGGTTATTGCCGCAGCCGGTGCTTTCCCAATAATGGCGGTTGCCGCCGGTCAGGGCATAGTACCCGGCATTGTCCAGGCCGCGGAAGCTGAGCAGCTCGGCGGTGTCGCCGCTGCCGTCCCACAGTCCGCCCTCGCCGGTGTGGTTGTATACCACGTCCAGGTACACTTCCAGGCCCTCGTCGTGGAAGGCCTTGACCATGCCCTTGAATTCCCGGGTGGGGCCGCCCGGCGTCCGGTCATGGGCATAGCGGATGTCCGGGGCGAAGAAGCCGTAGGTCATGTAGCCCCAGTAATTGCCGTGGGGCGGCTCGTCCACCTCGCGGTCCCATCCCGGACTGCCTTCCGGGTTCAGGTCGTTGGCGAACTCGTGCACGGGCAGCAGCTCGATAGCGGTGTAGCCGAGGGCCTTGAGGTATTTCGCCATGCGGCCCGCGCCGGCATAGGTGCCGCGCAGTTCGGCGGGCACGTTCTCGACGGCCTCGAAGCCGGGGATGCCCGCGAGGATGTCCTTGAGCCGCGAAGCCGAAGGATGCCGGGTGAGGCCGCGGACATGGGTTTCGTAGATGACCGAGTCCTTCTGGGGGATGCGGGGCCTTTTGCCCGTGGTCGATTTGTCCTCGATTACGACGCCCTTGGGGGCCCAGGGGCCGGTGTCGAATTCGCGCCGCACAACGGGGCCATGGCCGTCCAGCAAACCGGTGTAGAGGCCGGGGCCGGTTCCGTACATGCCGGCATGATGGCCATAGCGTTCCTTCATCTCCGGCGTCTCGCGGTCATGGGACAGCTCGCGGGTGTACGGATCGAAGAGCAGCTTGTTGGGGTTGTAGCGGTTCCCGGCCTCGTCCACGTCGCTCCGGAAGCCGGCGCTGCTGTTCCCGCGGCTCCAGGCCTCGGAGAACTCCCAGTTGGGGCCGAAGCAGCGGTAGCCGTACAGGCATCCCTTTGGGATGCCGGCCAGCTTGGCCCGCCAGATGCCGTCGGATCCCTTGGTCATCCAGTAGTCATGGAGGGCTTCCTCGCCCATGGGGGTGGCGTAGATTTCCAGCAGCACGCGGGTGGCTGCAGCGGCGTGGACGGCGAAGGTGGCGGCCCGGGTAGCGATGTGGGCGCCCAGGGGGTATTTCGCCTTCGACCAGTCTTCGGGGTTGATGGGAGAGAAGGGGCCTTCGGCGGGGTGGGCGGTGCCGAGGGGCTGGGTCTGGGTTTCAGTGGCGGGTGACGACATGGAGCCTCCCTGGAGTGGCTTCTAAGGTAGCTTTCCATGCGTCGTTTGCGCAATTACCATTCACATTCACACGGAAGCCGGCACGGCCGAGTTACCTGGGAGGCGTGGTTGGCGTCAAAATCGGTTGCAGGATGGATCACTCGGGCGGCTTTCCTGGCCTGCCTGTCGGGCTGCGCACCGATACCTATGAATTATGTAATCCTGGATGAAATCCAGCTTCGATTCACATCGGAGGACTCCGGCGTAAGCAGGATATTGGTGAGTCGATACTTGCTGCGCCTATTTTCATTCCGCCAGGATTTCCACATCAAGCCGGCCCAAGTCCTCCGAATCCATCACCAGGTCGACGCCCACGATCCTCTCTTCGCGGATCGTGAATACGAACGCGGTGCGCAGGACTCCGCCCTGCACCCATACGGCACCCGGAGAACCATCGAGATTGGCGCGCTGCGCCGCACGTGCCCGTCCCTTGAACGTTTCCGCCACCGATTCCGCCCCGCGTATCTCGGGCGCCAGCCCTTGCTCCCCTAGCCACTTCGTCGCCGTCGCGGCCTTCACCGCTGCCGCGTCCGCGCGCAGCACCACGTCCGGGTGCAGCACCGCCAGCAGACCCTCGAAATCCCCGTTCCTCGCCGCCGCCAGAAAGGCATCCACGACGCGGCGGTTCGCGGCGCGGCCCGCCTCCTGAGACAGCGCCTCCCGCCCCTGTATCCTCCGGCGCGCCCGGCTGGCGAGTTGTCGCACCGCGGCGGGCGTGCGTCCCAGAATGCCCGCAATCTCATCGAACGGCATCGCGAACACGTCGTGGAGGACGAGGGCAACCCGCTCGCCCGGGGCCAGGACGTCGAGGACGACCATCAGGGCGGGGCCCATGGACTCGGCCATTTGCCGCTCCGCTTCCGGATCCTGCACCACACCGTCAGCCGTGCCTTCGGCCAGATCGTCGGCATCCGGGTCCAACGGGGATTCTGGATGGGACTTGCGCGCCCGCAACACATCGAGACAGATGCGGGCTACCACCGTCGTCAGCCATCCGCCAAGGTTCCCGATCTCGCCGGATTCGGACCTGCTGAGCCGGAGCCAAGCCTCCTGCACCGCATCGTCCGCCTCGGTGCGTGAGCCGAGCATTTTCAGCGCCACCGCCCGGAGGCGGCCCCTCTGCGCCTCGAATTCTCCGGCCAACCAGCTGGCATCCATGGTCAGGCGACCGTTTTGCGGCCTTGCCGCACCTGCAGCCGGTTGCCGTCCGGATCCGTGAACACGGCGATTTGACCCCACGGGTAGGAGAGCACTTCCGTCTCGAACTTCACCCCGCGCGACTTCAAGTCCTCGTATGCCTGCCGGCAATCAGGCGTCTCGATGGTGCAGGTGGCCGGGATGCGGCCATCCACCGGCTGGGCCTGGCCTGGCGTGCCGGGCCAGAGGACGAGCTGAAAGTCCTGGCCCGGAGCCGCAACGGTGAGGAAGCGGGGCCCTTTCCCTGGAGTCGGATTGTCGATGCACTTTTCGAAGCCGAGGACCTTGGTATAGAAGTCGAGCGCCTTGTCCTGATCGCCGACAAGCTGGTTCATGTACACGATTTTCGACATTTGCATGGGTATCCTCCTGGTTTGGACAGGTGCGCCTCATGGCGGCGCCCTGCATACCCATGACGAAGGGGCGGGGGACAATGTGACAGGCGGGCCGACCATCCGGAATCCGGTGGTTCTAATCAGCCCTCCAAGGTCAGGATGCGCGTCATCCGCGCCTTGACCCCTTCCAGGTCGAAGTCCGTCTCCAAAAGCTCTTCTGCCAGCATCCGCACCCCGTCACCGGCCTGCGGCGAAAAGGGCCGGGAAGCATCCCCGATGAGGACGGCCACGCCGCCGCGCCGGGCGTCGCGGAGTTTGGTCAGCAGGGCATCCGAAGCACCCTTTTCATAGAAGAGATCCGCCACCAGGATAAGGCCCACGTCTTCGGGCCATCCACGATCGACCAGGTCCGAGCCGTCCAGCGCAAGCGACACGTCGTTGGCGGCCGCGTTGCGGGCCGTCATTTCCAGGGCCGCGGGATCGATGTCGTTGGCATACACCCTCTTGGCGCCGGCCTTGGCGGCGGCGATGGCGGCCAGCCCGCCACCGCAACCCAGGTCCAGCACGATGCGGCCCCGCGCCCATTCCGGGTGGGCCGCCAGGAAGCGGGCCAGCAGTTGCGCCGCGGGCCAGACCACGGCCCAGAACGGCACGTCGTGCTTCGCCCCGCTTTGCTGCTCCCAAGCCTGCCAGAGTGTGAAGACGTCCGGGGCCTGGTGGGCGACGAGGTCGGGGCGCCCTGGCACCGGGGCCAGGGGAGCCAGGCGTCGGATAAGGTCGTCGGAAGGGAGATGGCCGGTCGCGGCGTCGGTTTCGGTGCGGAGCATGGGGATACCTCTCCTCTGCAAGATAAGATTTGCTGGAACGGTTGCAGATGCCAGGGAATGGCTCGCGCCGCGGTATCGCCCCAAGGAACCCAATCCCCGCAGGCCACAGACGGCAGCTCCAGGGCGTTTTCCTATATTTGCCCCTCCGGGCAACCGCTCGGTCAGGGGCTCCAAAATGCAGGATGCACGGTTTGCAGAGTGTGCGGACACCGGCTATACCGGGTGGTACCGGGAACGCCAGGGATCCCTGAGCAGCCACGGCCTGTGGCTCCGCGGCGGCGAGTGGAATACCCTCCCCCTGTCCGAGCGCTACGCGCGCCATTGCCGCGTCCTCATCACCCGCCTCTCCACCTACCTGGACACGAGCGAATCCTTCACCCATCCCTTGTTGTACCAGGCCCTGGCCGACGTCCCCGGGGTGTATCCGGACTTCGCCTACCTGCCGCCTCCCAAGGACGGGGAGATCATGACCCGGGACGGGGTACCCTGGCTGTTGGGCACCCAGAGCAAGCGCGGGCCGGACGGCTTCGACGTCATCGCCTTCAGCAACGCCATCGTGCAGGAGCTGGTCAACCTGCCCACCTTGCTCGCGCGCAGCGGCCTGGACCTGACGCCCGCCGAGCGCCTGTCACGCCCCGACGTACCCCTGCTGCTCCTGGGCGGCGCCAATTCCCTGCACACCTCCCTTCTCGACCATGCCGAGTCGCCGGTGGACGGCATCTTCACCGGCGACCAGCTCTCCGACATCCAGCGCCTCATGGCCCTGTGCGCCGAGGCCAAGCGGGAGGGCGTGCCCAAGGACGTGCTCCTGGAGCGGCTCGAGTCCGTGCCCGGCTTCGCCCGTCCCGGCCAGGGCAAGCCGGTCCGCAAGAACAACAAGGAGACCCTGGACCTCCGCCGCATCAAGTCGCCGCGGCCCTCGATGTACAAGCTGGAGGGGCTGGGGCAGGAGCCGGTGGCCATCAGCCGCGGCTGCCCGGCCTTCTGCTCCTTCTGCGCCGAGAGCTTCGACCTCAAGCCCTATCGCGAGAACCCGGTGGACGCGGTGGTGAAGAATGCCCTGGACCTGAAGCGCGACATGGGCCTCGAAGGCGTCGACCTGTTCAGCTTCAACTTCAACTTCTACCAGGACCTGTATCCGTTGATGGAGGCCTTGGCCCGCCACTTCCCGTCCATCGGACTCAAGAGCCAGCGCTTCGACATGATAGCCCATGATCCCGACGTGCTGGACTACCTGCGCGCGGTGGGGAAGGGCAGCCTCACTTTCGGCATGGAGGGGATTTCGGCGCGGCTGCGGCGCTACCTGCAGAAGGGCCTGGAGGAGGAGGACCTGTGGACGGCCCTCCGGTCCGTGCTGCGCCTGCTCGGGGTCCCCCTGTTCCTCTGGGCCATCCTCAGCGA
>CBILQL010000418.1:0-5175 GCA_966238865.1 uncultured bacterium | reverse complement strand
AGAAGTCAGGGGACAGGGTCAGGGGACTGGTCAGGGGACTGGTCAGGGGACTGGTCAGGGGGTGGTGTCAGCGATGCGGCTGAACTTGCGGGCCGGGGATTCCCAGGGCGTCGAAATAGCGGAGTCCGCCGGGGTGGGTGCTGATGGGGAAGAGGTGTCGGGTTCGGTGTAGAGGGAGTCTTGTGGCTGATGCTTTCGCGAGTGTCGTGCCGGGACGGAGCGAGGTGGAAGAATATGGGGACGGGGGTTCGCGGTCGAAGTCGGTCCAGGGGGCGGAGAGGCCCCAGATTTGGATGTCGTCGTTGTATTGGATGCCCTCGGGGAGGTTGGCGCTTGTGTAGAGGCCCCAATGGGAGCGCATCAGGTTGCCGCCGCCGGGCGTGATGTTGGTCGCGCGCATGCAGGGGCGGCCGTCCTTCCAGACGAACAGGGTATTGTCGCCGTTCGGGGAATAGGCGATGTAGGCGGTGAAGCGGACCCATTGCCGGAGGGGCATGGTGTTGTCGCCGACGATTTTGAGGTTGCTGATATGGGCCATTTCCAGCTTGCCGTTGCCGAGCACCGACATGGTCTGCACGGACCAATCCGGGTTGTTTCCCCAGGTGGCGAAATGGTGCCATCCGCCCGAGGGGAAGCGGCTGTAATCGGTGTCGAGATATACCCACCAGGAATTCACGAGCGGCGAGGGGAAATCCGAATGGAGGACGGGATAGGCGCGGTGGCTTTCCGAGGCGGTTCCGGTGATCCACCCTTTGTAGACGCGAGACCCGTGTTTCGCGCCGGCGGGCGCCGAGGCGGCGTCGACCAGGGTCCAATGCTCGGTGCGTCCGGCTCCGGCGGCGCCGGTCGGGGAGAAGGCGCCACCGTCATAGTTCAGCCATTCCCCCGGAAAGCCGGTTTCGAAACTGGACCGCCAGTAGGGCGTGGCGACGGGATCCTGGGTCCAGGCCAAGCCGGCCAGGACCAGCGGCAAAACTAGTACGCGCATCGTCCCCCCTTTTCCTTGTACCAATCTAGCGTTCCGCGCCAGGATGTGAGGTTTATGGTACTATAAACGACATGAATCGGGATGGGGCTTCGCAGGGTGCGATGCAGAGGCGGGTCGTCACGGCTCGCGGACCGGCGCGCCTTGCTGGTCCCGTCTTCCTGGCTGGGACGCTTGTCTTTGCGGCCTGCGATACAGAGGACCCCACGGTCCGGGTCGAGAATCCCCTGGCTGATCCGGCCAGCGGACCCCCGGCCGGCAATCCCGATGGGACCTGCGCGGTGCCGGCGGAGGCGGGGCCCGAGGATGTCTCGCGGCCCGACCATGTGATCGGGGACGGGACGCCCGGGGGCTGCACTGCCGAGTCTTTCGAGGCGGCGGTGGCCCAGGGGGGTGTCATCACTTTCGATTGCGGGCCCAATCCGGTCACCATCACCTTGACCCGGCCCGCCCGGATCTTCAACGACAAGAAGCCGGACGTGGTCATCGACGGCAAGGGCCTGGTGACCCTGAGCGGCGGCGGGACCACCCGCATCCTGTACATGAACACCTGCGACAAGGACTTGAAGTGGACCACGTCCCATTGCGACGACCAGGATCATCCCCGCCTCACCGTGCAGAACCTCACCTTCTCCGGCGGCGATTCCCGGGGTGAAGACAAGAATGACGGCGGGGGCGCCATCTGGGTGCGCGGGGGGCGCTTCAAAGCGGTCAATTGCCGTTTCTTCAACAACATCTGCGCGGAGACGGGGCCCGACGTGGGCGGCGGGGCCATCCGCGTCTTCGACCAGAGCGGGGACCGTCCGGTGTACCTGGTCAACACCACCTTCGGGGGCGCGGAAGGGTACGGCAACACCGGGTCCAACGGCGGCGGCATCAGCAGCATCGGCGTCTCCTGGACCATCCTCAACAGCCTGTTCTCCCATAACCGGGCCATCGGCAACGGCGGCAACCCCGCCAAAGCCGGGACGCCGGGCGGGGGCAGCGGCGGGGCCATCTACAACGACGGCAATACCATGACCCTGTCCCTGTGCGGCACCAGGGTCGAGAAGAACTCGGTCGTCGCCTACGGCGCGGCCATCTTTTTCGTCACCAACGATCATTCCGGCGACATCCAGATCCGCAACTCGGTGATTAGCGGGAACGCGGGCGGGTCCTGGCATATCCTGCCGGGGGTTTCCATGCACGACGATACCCGGCGGGTGGTGGAGAACTCGACCCTGGAATAGCCGCCGGAGCCGGTCTCCGGGTAAGTCTTTCCTATTTTTAGGGCGATGTCCGACCTGTCCCGGCTTTCCGGCATCGGCCCCAAGCGGGAGAAGATCCTCGCCGAGGCTGGGATCCGCACCCTGCGGGATCTCGTCTACCACCTGCCCCGGCGCTACATCGACCGCACGCGGTTCGCCACCGTGGCCTCCCTCAAGATCGGCGAGGATTGCATCTTCGCCGCCGAGGTGGTCTCGATCGCCACTCCCATGAACCGGATGCTGGTCACGGTCGAGGACGCGACCGGAACCGTGGATCTGATCTTCTTCAACGGCACCCAGTTCCTGCGCAACCGCTTCCGGGTGGGGCAGAGGCTGCTCGTGGCGGGCATGGTTTCCGCCTTCCGGGAGCAGGCGCAACTGGTGCATCCCGAGTGGGAAACCCTGGAGGAGGGGCAGACCCCGAAGGGAGCCATCCTGTCCCGCTATCCGCTCACCATGGAAATGGCCGAGGCCCACCTGGAGCACAAGCTGCTGCAGAAGATCGCCCTGGAAGCCCTGGACGCCTTCACCTTCACCGATGCGGTGGCAGAGGAGCATCGCCGGGCGCTGGGCCTCCGGCCCGAGGCCGATCTGCTGCGCGCCTTGCACCGGCTCGAGTCCATGGAGCATCTGCCCGACCTGCGCCGCCAGCTCAAGCTGCGAGAGCTGCTTCCCCTGTCCCTTCGCCTGACCGCCCTCAAACGCGAGCGGGCCCGGGTCGGACGCGCCTGGCCGCGCCCCGCGTCCCTGCCGGACCGGCTGCGAAAGGCCCTGCCCTTCACGCCCACCGGCGGCCAGGAGGCGGCGGTCAAGGCCATCGGCGCCGGCCTCGAGGCCAAAAGCCAGTTCTTCGGCCTGTTGCAGGGCGACGTGGGATCGGGCAAGACCGTGGTGGCCCTGCTGGCCTCCGCGGGAGTGCTCGAGGCCGGGGGGCAGGTGGCGCTGATGGTCCCCACGGAAATCCTGGCGGTGCAGCATCATCGCACTTTGTCCCCCTGGCTGGAGGCGGCCGGCATCCGCTCCGCGCTCCTGACCGGCGAGACCCGGGGCGCCCAGCGGGAGGCCCTGCTCGCGGGACTGCGCGCCGGGGACATCGGCTTCGTCACCGGCACCCACGCCCTCTTCTCCGCCGACGTCGCCTTCAAGGATCTGGGCCTCGTCGTCATCGACGAGCAGCACCGCTTCGGGGTGCAGCAGCGGGAGGCCCTGGCCGGCAAGGGGGACCATCCCGACGTCCTCCACATGTCCGCGACGCCGATCCCGCGCACCCTGACCCAGACCGTGTTCGGCGACCTGGAAAACCTGGCCCTCACCGAGAAGCCGGCCGGCCGCCTGCCGGTCAAGACCCGCCTGGTGCCGCCGAACAAGCGCGGGGACATGCTGGGATTCCTGCGCAAGGAGGCCCTGGGCGGCAACCAGGTGTACTGGGTGGTGCCCCAGATCGGGGGGCGCGAGGAGGAGGCCGCCGAGAAGGCGCTGGCGCGGGAGCGGGAGAAGGATCCGGACCTGTTCCGGCCCGGCCGGGGACGCCTGGAGGAGGACATCGCCACCCTCGACCGCGTGAAAGCCGAGCTGGACGCCTTCTCCAAGGATTGGAAGGTCGCGATCGTGCACGGGCGCATGCCGGCCGAGCAGAAGGACGCGGCCCTCAAGGCCTTCCGCGACGGGGCCGTGCACGTGCTGCTGGCCACCACCGTCATCGAGGTGGGCGTGGACGTGCCCGCCGCCAACCTGATGGTGATCGAGAGCCCGGACCGCTTCGGCCTGGCCCAGCTCCACCAGCTCCGGGGCCGCACGGGGCGCGGGTCTGCGCAGGCCTGGTGCTTCCTGGCCGAGCCCGATAGGCCCTGGCCGGTGGAGACCTACGACCGCCTGGCGGGCTTCTGCGAGACCCAGGACGGGTTCAAGATCGCCGAGATGGATTTGAAGCTGCGTGGGACCGGAAACCTGCAAGGGACGGATCAGAGCGGGTACGGGGGGCTGCGCTTCACCGACCTGCTGGCGGACTTCGAGCTCACCCAGGAGGTGCGGCGCTACGCCGAGTCGCTGCCTGAGGCGGGAGCCCAGGAAGCCTGACCCGGCGAACCAGGGACCGCTGTCGGCGGGGGTCTGACCCGGGCGCCGCCCCTGTGCATCAAAGCTGCGGAATGCCGGCGGCGGCGGTGTCCATCGGCGACTTGGACATGTCCACGTACACCCCGATGCCGCCCGGTCCGCCATGCCCGTTCAGCAGATCGAAGGCCTCCACCAGTTCGGCCTCGCTGCGGATCATCGACCAGTCCGACACTGCGAAGACGGCGGCCCGGGCCAGATCCCAGTCCACGCTGAAGCGCCAATTCCCCTGCTCCGCCTCCGCCCGCGTGAATGGCATGGGTGTCTTGAGGCGGATGCCAACCGTGGCGTAATGGGGAAAGCCCATGAGCCCGGCGCCGTCATGCCAGGCCGCCCGCAGGGGGGACTCCGGGCGCACCGACGCCACGCAACCGGACTCGGTGCAGAAACGGAACGCCTCCTCGCCTTCGCGCTTCAGCAGTTTGTCCCCCACGCGGACCTCCCCCCTGCCCAGGGGCAGGTCGTCGACGGTGCCCGAGTCCACATACACCAGGCGGATGGGATAGGTTTTGCCGGCCACGGCCGGCCCCGCGGCGGACGGCACCCGGAAGGTGGCGTCCAGGTAGTCGAAGAGGAATTCCAGGCGATGGACCAGGGCCAGGTCGTCGGGCGGATAGGAATCTCCGCAGCAGGAATAGCCGCCGTCCAGTTCGGTGGCCTTGGCCAGGCTGAACCGGACCGTGCCGCCGCGTCCCGTGGCCGGGCCGTGATAACCGGTGTCATAGCCCTCCACCACCCGGACCGGGAAGCCAGGAGGTCCGCCGTTCCCGCCCACCATCAGGTTGCCGGAATAGATGCGTCCCTCCAGATCGAGGGGGGTGAGGCAGGGCC
>CBILQL010000417.1:0-5218 GCA_966238865.1 uncultured bacterium | reverse complement strand
TATCGCTGCGCCCGATAAAGCGTGGCGAGGCGAACGTCGATCAGGTGCAGATCGATGGCGTCAGCCTGCGAAAGGTCGGTGATCAGGGTGCTGTCGTTCTTCAGGCTCTCCTGGTCGGTGAAGCTTCCCTGGTGGAGGTTGTAGAAGTTCAGGAGGTCCAGGGCCTCGGCCACGGGCAGCGCCGTGCCGAGGAAATCCATGTGCATGTCGAAGCGGTCCAGCGGATAGCGGGAGAGGGCGGGGCGCTTGGACTTGCTGCCCAGGCGGCCCATCAGGTTGAGGCCGGCCACGTTGTAATGCATGGCCTCCTTGTCGTCGGCGACGGCGACGAAGGCGTTGCCCATGGCGAGGGGCGGGAGGGTGCGGTGCGCGGGGCCGCTGCGCCCCAAGGCGGGGGCCGCCAGGCAGGGGGCCGCCAGCGCGGCGGCCAGGGCCAGGGAGGCGGGGCGGGCGGGATGCGGAACTTGCGCGTCTCGGATGTTCATGCTCTTCTCCATGGGATGGTTCCGCCTCTCAGTAGTTGGTCCAGCAGCCGCCGATGTCCGTCTTCAGGGTCGCGAGGGCCGCCTGCTCGCCCGTGGTGAGGGTCCGGCCGCCTATCAGCTTGGCCGACAGGGAATCCTTCTGGGCCGCGGTCTTGGCGGCCTTGTCCGCGTACTTGGGCCCCTTCACGTAGCCGGAGGCCAGGGTCCAGGGGAGGGCCGCCGCCGGATCCAGCAGGGCCGGAACCTCGTCGGCGTCGGAGGCGTCCTGCCGCCCGTTGCGGTCGTTGTCCAGCGCGTCGAGCGGGGCGATGCGCGCGTCCTCGTCGGTGAAGCCGTCGCCGTCGTTGTCCTTCCCGTCCAGCAGTTCCTCGTCCACGCAGCCGTCGCCGTCGTTGTCCTTGCCGTCGCCGAACTGGTAGAAGGTCACCGCGTCGCCCAGGCTGGCGATGACGCTGTCCATGTCCTCGGTCACGCTCTCGCTGAGCCCGGCCGTGTCCGAGGATCCGCCCTGGCCGGCCAGCGTCGGGGCCAGGAGGTCGATGACAGTGCCGGCGGAGGTCAGGCCGGACGCCACATTGGCGATGAGGGTGTTCATCTGCTCGCGCTGCTCGGGGTTGTCGGCGAGGTCCTGCTGGATGTCGGCCAGGTTCTCCACCTTGAAGCCGCCGCCCTCGGTGTTGAAGGCCAGCTTCTTGATCAGGTCGTCCTCGGAGCCGATGGAGTCGTCACCGTTGAGATCGCGCAGGTGGGCCACTGCGTATACCAGCTCCACGAAGCCGAAGTCGGCGATCACCTTCTGGTACCCCAGCTTGAGGTCCGAGAGCGGGAAGGCGGATTTCTTGTAGTATCCGGGGAGACCCTGCTCGGCCTTGGCCCAGTAGTCCTGCATGAAGGCCGCGCGCTTCGCCGCTTCGGCGTCCTTCTGGAAGGCCTTGCCGCCGGTGTCGAGGGTGTACTGGTACCAGCGGGTGAGGGTGTCGCGCTCGGTCATCTTGGACAGTGCGCGGCGCACCTTGGAGGTGGCCTTGAGGTAGCGGGTGAGGGTCCAGTCGTCGGCGCCGATGAAGGGGATGGCGCCGTCGGCGGTGCCGTCCACCTCCTTGAGGAGATCGGAGGCGTTGACCCGCCAGTAGCGCATCACCGACTTGCTGTAGCCGTAGTAGGCGAGGGAGTTGGTGCTGTCGGCCCGGATGGCGGCCTCGAAGGCGGCCTCGGCGCCGACGTAGTCCATCTGTCGGAAGAGCTCCTCGCCCTTCGACATCAGGGCGCCCTGCGATTCGCCGCCGTCGCCTTCGCCGCCCGGATTGAAGACGTTGCAGCCGGCCGCCAGGATTCCCAGCCCCACGGCGCATCCCCGAAGGGCTTTGAGAGATGGATGCATTTTGCGCTCCCGAAAAGTTTTGGTAGATTTTAAGGGTGGGCTCCGCGGAAGATCAACGTGATTCTGTCCGCGCGCGCGCGGCTTCCACACCGCAAAAAACCCATCCGCAAAAACCCAAAGCTCCGGAGGCCGCCGAAGGCCCCGTCTTCGATTTCGGATCGCCCGCAGTAGTCGCCGCCGAGGCCGCGCTCCGCCAGGCCGCGGAAGCGCTGGAGTCCGCGCTGGAATGCGTGCCGGCGGAAGGGGACCCGGACGATGCGTATCCCGCCCTCCGCGCCGCCCTGGAAAAGGCCGTGCCACCGTACCATGCCTGTTACGAGGAATACGTCCGCGCCGTGATCGCCACGGGGGAGACGCGCGTCACGTGCGCGAAAGGCTGCGGCCATTGCTGCCGGCACTACGTCTCGAGCGTGGAGCCGTTCGAGATTCTCCATCTCCACGGGAAAATCCGCGACCTTCCCGCCTATCCCAGCCGCATCGTCGCCTTCCATCGCAGGGCGTCCCTGTTCCGCGGCCTGCTCGCGGGCGGAGAAAGCGAAGCGGACGACGACAAGGCCCTGTTCCGGTATTTCCTCCGCGACCTGCCCTGTCCGTTCCTCTCCCCGTCCGGGGAATGCGGCGTGTACGAGCACCGCCCCATGTCCTGCCGGATGTTCTTCAGCCAGTCGCACCCGTCCCTGTGCCGCGGCAAGCTGGCGGCCTCGCCGGGGAACCGGAACTTCATCGTGGAGCTGCCCGAGGACCTCGAAGCCTCCCTGGCGAGGATGTCCGCGCGCATGGCGGCCTTCGGCCTTTCCGAGAACCTGTTCGAAGGGCTGCTGGAGGCTAACGCGCGCTTCGGGAGATTCGACGGCGGCGCGGATCCGGGGGAGTAGGGGAGACTAGGAGGGGGGCCGGACTCCGCTATTAGGGCACGGCCAGCCGCATCGCGGCCGTACCGCCGCCTTGGCGCACCAGCACCTGGTACACGCCGCGGGGCCGGTCCTTGAACTCGAATTGTCCAGCCAGCAAGGCCTGATCCAGGACTTCGCGGCCCCGGCTGTCCAGGACCCTCACCCGGCCATCGCCCGCCAGGCCGCGGATGCGCACGAGGCCCTGGTGGTAGATCGCCATCAAAGCCCCAGGGTGGCCGGCGCCGGCCGGCTCTTCCCGGAGCGCCGTGGAACCGGGCAGCGTGAATCGCTTGAAGAAGGCCCAGACCTCCTCGCTGTTGTTCACCGTGGTCTGGGTGTTCATGGGCCATTCGTGGGTCCCGCCCTCGACCACCTGGATGGCCACTTCGGCCCCGCCCTGGCAGGTGGCATGGGTGGTCCGGGTCACCACCGAGTTCGGGTTGCTGGCGGGGTAGGGCTTGGCCACGGCCGGGGTCCCGGTGCAGCCGGCAAGCTGCACCCATTTCGTGCCGCTTTGCGCGAAGGTGCTCACGTCGAAGCCCTCGTTGGTGCCGTAGGTGAAAATCATGGGGACGGGCCGTTTCGGGTTGCAGGTCCCGTTCAACGTGCCGGAAACCGGCGCGATGGCCGCGAACTTGTCGGCGTAGCGGCATCCGAGGTTGAAGGTCATGAAGCCGCCCTGGGAGAAGCCGGAGGCGTACACGCGGTTCCGGTCGATTTTGTAGCGGGCGGACATGGTGTCGATGAGGGCGAGCAGGAAGTTGTAATCGTTCGCGCCGGCCAGATCCCAGGACTGCTGGTTCGAGGAGTTCGGCAGGGCGTTGGGGTATACGACGACGAACTTCTCCCGGTCCGCGACCGTGTTCATGCGCGTGAGCTGGACCTCCTGCTGGCCGGTCATGTTGAATCCGTGGATGACGAAGACCAGGGGCGGGTTGGCGCCCAATCCGGTAGGCGCGCGCAGGATGTAGGTGCGGTTCACGCCCGCCACCTGGAAGCTTTCGGTTTGCGCGGCGGCCGGTGCCGCGAGAACGGCCAGGGCCAGCGCCGCGAGGGAGGGGATGGAATGGAAGGGGAGAGATCGGCCGAGCTTGAGCATTTTGCCTACCTGGCTGGAGGAGATGCACCGGAGCCGCACACTAAGATACCCCGGAACCGCCGGATTGGCGGGGGAAAATCCGCATTCCCCCTGAGGATTTACGCGTCGCCGCGCGGCCGGGCCCATTTGCCCAGAAGCTCGCGGCTCCACGCGTCGAAATCGCCGGCCAGGATGCGCTTGCGGGCCTCGGCCATCAGCTCGCAGTAGAAATGGATGCTGTGCAGGGTGGCCATTTCAAGGGCCAGGATCTCCCCGGCCACGAAGAGATGGCGCAGGTAGGCGCGCGAGAAGTTGCGGCAGGCATAGCAGGCGCAGCCGGGGTCCAGCGGGGTGTCCAATTCCCCGGCATGGCGCGCGGCCTTGTAATGGAGCGCGCCCTGCCAGGTGTACACGGTGCCGTTGCGGGCATTGCGGGTGGGGAGGACGCAGTCGAACATGTCCACCCCGAGGCCCACCAGGGTAAGCAGGTTGGAAGGCGTGCCCACGCCCATCACGTAGCGCGGCTTGCCCGGAGGCATCCGCTCGGTGCAGTATCCAGCCACCTCGTACATCAATTCCGCCGGCTCTCCCACGCTCAACCCGCCGAGGGCGAGCCCGGGGAGGTCGAGGGGCAGCAGGTGCTCGATGGCGCGGGCGCGGGCCTCCAGGTGCATGCCTCCCTGCACGATGCCGAAGAACGCCTGGTCGTAGCCGTACAGGGGCGGGTTCTCCTCCAGCCACTTCACCGCCCGCTCGGTCCAGCGCTGGGTGAGCCCCAGGGAGGCTTCCACTTCCTCGCGGGTGGCGGGGTAGGGGGTGCATTCGTCGAAGGCCATGATGATGTCCGCGCCGATGCGGCGCTGGGCCCGCATGACCGATTCCGGCGTGAACAGGTGCTTGGACCCGTCGATGTGGGAGCGGAACTCCACGCCCTCCTCGCTGATCTTCCGCAGGGTTTCCAGGCTCCAGACCTGGAAGCCGCCGCTGTCGGTGAGCAGGGCGCCGTTCCAGGCGGCGAAGCGGTGCAGGCCCCCGGCGGATTCCAGGAGGTCGCAGCCGGGGCGGAGATAGAGATGGTAGGTGTTCCCCAGGATGATGCGGGCGCCGGATTCCTGTAGCCCCCGCGGCGAAAGGGCCTTTACCGCCCCGGCGGTGCCCACCGGCATGAACACCGGCGTGGGGATGTCCCCGTGGGCGGTGCGCAGGACCCCTGCCCGGGCGCGGGAAGGCCGGCCCGCGGCCGCGCCGGGACCGGCCGCCGGCGGGGGCTCGAGCTCGAAGAAAGGCGCCATGGAAGGGTCAAAGTTGCTTTTCCGCCCGGGGGGCGTCAAGGGCGCCCCGGACCGTCTCCAGCAGCCTCTCGGCGGTGAAGGGCTTGTCG
>CBILQL010000416.1:0-5229 GCA_966238865.1 uncultured bacterium | reverse complement strand
TCCCCCATGCCCTGGGGGCCGTTCAGCCGCATCCACGAGGACGACCTGGCGGCCATGTTCCTGTACCTGAAGGGCCTGGCGCCGGTGAAGCGTCCCGCCGCGGCGGAGTAGCGCCGGTGTTTCCCTCCCGAGCCAACTTGACCTGACAAGTTGTCCCGCGAGAGCCCGCGGCATGGCGCGCCCCGCACCGGATGCCGGTTTTTCCCGGAAACGGGCGCCGGGAACCGATCCGAATCTGGCTTGATTCTTGCGCACGGACTCCGGCGATGACGGCGAAGGCGGCAGGCTTCGACTACGACAGCGGGGAATTCCTCCGTCGCTGGGAGAAAGCCAGGATGTCGGCCTTCGATACCCTGGACCGGGATGACGGTCGGGGCTCCGCGATCGCGGACGATTCCCCGGCGGCGGACGAGGCGGCCAGGCTGGAGCGGTTCTTCGCCCGGCAGCCCGGAGCGACGGCCGATCCGGAGGCGCAGGCTGAGCGGAAGGACGCCCTCCTGCGCGGCGTGTTCGGGAACAGCCGCAGGCTCGCGCTGAGCTTCTCCCGGCATCATGGAATCAGCTTCGAGATCCAGGATTTCCAGTCCCTGCTGCAGGCTTCGGGCATTCCGTGCTTCCAGGGCGATTGGATCGCGCACGGCCAGGCGCGGTCGCTGAACCGCGCGGGCTGCGGAGCCTGCGAGGGGGCGGGCCACCACGCCTGCGAATATTGGCGCGAAGCCCTGGAGGGCCTGGTCGCCGGCCTCGGGGAGTCCGAGCGCATCGCGCGCCATGCCTGCGCCAGGCGCGGCGACGCCGCCTGCATCGACGTGCTTTTCACCGACACCGCGGCGAGACGCGACCCATCCCTGGCCTGGGGGCCGCTGCCCGGGCACATGGCGTTGGAGCTGCTGGAAGCGGCGGAGTATGCCCGGCTCCGCACCGGAACCGGGATCGAATTGAAGGGCGTGAACGAAGGCGTGCTGGGCTTCGAGGTCCGGTCCGCCACCGACGGCCGCTGCGGCGACGGGAAGGCCGCCATCGCCCGATTCGCGGAAAGGGTCCGGGAGAGATTCCCCGGCCTTGCGCTCAAGGACGTGACGCCCCTGGCCGTGATGGGCGGAGAGGCCGGGACGCCATGAAGGCGGGGCGGCCATGAAGGGGATGCCCAGGCGCTATTTCCTGTCCGGGCCGGATATGCCAATGGAGGAGGATGCATGAGCGAGGAGAAGGAAGGCGGCCTCAGCCGCCGCAGTTTCTTGAAGGGCCTGGGCGTGGTCGGAGGATCCCTGGCCGCGGCCAGATGGATCGAGGCCACGCCGCTCCGGTATTTCAAGCCCACGGCCATCGACAATCCCCTGGCCTACTACCCGGATCGGGAATGGGAGAAGGTGTATCGCAACCTCTTCGCCCCGGATTCCTCCTTCGTCTTCCTCTGCGCCCCCAACGACACCCACAACTGCCTGCTCCGCGCCTACGTGAAGAACGGCGTGGTGCAGCGCATCGGCCCCAGCTACGGCTACGGCAAGGCCACGGATCTCTACGGCAACACGAGCTCCCATCGCTGGGATCCGCGCATCTGCCAGAAGGGCCTGGCCCTGGTGCGCCGCTTCTACGGCGATCGCCGGATCAAGGCCCCCATGATCCGCCGCGGCTTCAAGGAATGGGCCGATGCCGGCTACCCCCGGGATGCCGGGACCGGCAAGCCCGATCCGAAGTATTTCCAGCGCGGGAAGGACAAATGGCTGCGTCTCTCCTGGGACCAGGCCTATGACTACGCGGCCAGGACCCTGCAGGTCGTCGCCACGACCTATTCCGGGAAGAAAGGCGGGGAGTACCTGCGGGCGCAGGGGTACGATCCCGCCATGATCCACGCCATGGAAGGTGCCGGGGTGCAGGCCCTGAAGTTCCGCGGCGGCATGGCCTTCCTGGGCGCCACGCGCATCTTCGGGCTCTACCGCTTCGCCAACATGCTGGCCCTGCTGGACGACAAGATCCGCGGCGTGGGCCCGGAGCATGCCCTGGGAGGCCGCGGCTGGGATTCCTATTCCTGGCATACGGATCTGCCTCCTGGCCATCCCATGGTCACCGGGCAGCAGACCAACGATTTCGACCTGTTCACCGTGGAGCATTCCAAGGTGCTCATCGCCTGGGGCATGAACTGGATCACCACCAAGATGCCGGATTCCCATTGGCTCACCGAGGCGCGCCTCAAGGGCACGAAGACGGTGGCGGTCACGGTCGAGTACAGCGCCACAGCCTCCAAGGCCGACGAGGTGCTGGTCATCCGGCCGGGCACGGATCCGGCCTTCGCCCTGGGGCTGGCCCAGCACATCATCGCGAACAACCTCTTCGACCGCGACTTCGTCGAGAACAAGACGGATCTGCCCTTCCTCGTCCGCATGGACACCCTCCAGCCGCTCCGGCCGGAGGAGGTGGTGCAGGGATTCAAGGAGCCGGAGCTCAAGTCGGTCCGCTTCCTCAAGAAAGGGGAGAACCCGCCTCCGGGAAAGGAACAGCTCGACCAGTTCGTCCCCGAGTCCATGCGCGGGGACTTCAAGTCCTTCATGGTTTTCGACAAGGGCGGGAAGAAATACGCGCCGGTGACCCGCGACGACTACGGCGACAATGCCAAGGCGCTCGGAATCGCCCCCGATCTCAAGCATGCGGGCAAGGTCAAGCTCCTGGACGGGACCACGGTGGAGGTCCGCACGGTGTTCGGCCTCACCAAGGAGTACCTGGACGAGAACATGACCCCGGAACAGGCGTCGAAGATCACGGGCTGCCCCGCTTCCGGCATCGTCAGCCTGGCCAAGCTCATCGCCTCCAACCGGGAGAAGACCATCTTCGCCTGCGGCATGGGCCCCAACCAGTTCTTCAACGCCGATCTCAAGGACCGGGCCATCTTCCTGGTGGCCGCCCTGACGCGGAACGTGGGCTTCCCCGGCGGGAACGTCGGCAGCTATTCCGGCAATTACCGCTCCGCCCTCATCGGCGGCGAGCCCGTGTACGCGGCCGAGGACCCGTTCAACCTCCAATTGGAGAAGGGCGGGAAGCCCAAGGTGAAGAAGTACAGCCATTACGAGTCCCTGCATTACTTCAACTACGGCGATCGCCCCCTGCGCCGGGGCGACAAGATGTTCACCGGCGAGGGGCATATGCCCACGCCCACCAAGGCCATGTGGCTCAACAATTCCAACTCGGTGATCGGCAACATCAAATGGCATTACGACGTGGTCAACAACACCCTGCCGAAGCTGGAATTCATCGCCTATGCCGATTGGTGGTGGACCGGATCCTGCGAATACGCCGACCTGGTGTTCGGCTGCGATTCCTGGGCGGAGTTCAAGCAACCCGACATGTGCGGATCCGGCTCCAATCCCTTCGTGCAGATCTTCCCGCGCACCCCGATGGAGCGGGTGTTCGACACCCGCAGCGACATCGAGATCATCGCCGGCGTGGCCAAGGCCCTGTCCAAGGCCGCCGGCGACAGGCGCATGGCGGACATGTGGAAGTTCGTGGAGGCCGGGGACACCTCCGAGTACCTGCAGCGCATCATCGAGGCATCGGCCACGCTCAAGGGCTACACCATCGATGACCTGGAGGCGAAGGCCAAGCAGGGCATCCCGGCCCTCATGAACAACCGCACCTATCCGCGCGTCTCCTCCTGGGAGCAGGCGAGGTCCGAGAAGCCATGGCATACCAAGTCCGGCCGCCTGGAATTCTACCGCCCCGAGGCGGAATTCGTGGAGGGCGGCGAGAACATGGTCGTATACCGGGAGCCGGTGGATTCCACGCCCTACGAGCCGAACGTGATCGTGGGCGGGAAGCACGCCGCCATGCGCCCCAAGGCGCCCAGGGACTACGGCATCGACGAGAAGGACGTCAGCTCGGAGGCCCGGCAGGTCCGCAACGTGGTGATGTCCGGCGAGGAGCTCCTCAAGAGCAGTCATCCCCTGAAGCTGAAGAACTACACCCACGTCTACCATACCCCCAAGTACCGCCACGGGGCCCATACCACCCCCGTGGACACGGACATCAACGCCGTGTGGTTCGGCCCCTTCGGGGACGTGTACCGGCACGACAAGCGCATGCCCACGGTGATGGAAGGCTACGTTGACATCAACCCGCTGGACGCCAAGGCCCTCGGGGTCGAGGACGGCGACTACGTGTACATCGACGCCGACCCGGACGACCGGCCTTTCCGGGGCGCCAAGCCCGGGACGGAGGAATACAGGGTGGGTCGGGTGCTGCTGCGGGCCCGGTACTATCCCGGCACCCCGCGCGGCATCACCCGCACCTGGCACAACATGTACGGCGCCACGTTCGGCAGCGTCAAGGGCCACGAGTCGCGTCCCGACGGCCTGGCGAAGAACCCGGAGACAAATTACCAGTCGATGTACCGCTACGGCTCGCACCAGAGCGCGACCCGGGCCTGGCTGCGCCCCACCCTGATGACGGACACCCTGGTCCACAAGACCATGTTCGGGCAGGGCATCGAGAAAGGGTTCGCTCCGGACATCCATTGCCCCACGGGGGCGCCCCGGGAGGCGTTCGTGCGCATCACCAAGGCCGAGGACGGCGGCCTGGGCGGGCGCGGGAAATGGCGGCCCGCGGACCTGGGATTCCGGCCCACCTACGAGAACCAGGCCATGAAGGAATACCTGAAGGGCCGCTTCATGAAGAGGAAGGCATAGGCCATGGCAAAGGTGAAGAATTGGCAGCTGCAGAGGGAGATGGAGTATCCCTACGCCGAGCACCGGCCCAAGCGGCAATGGTCGATCATCTTCGACCTGAACAAGTGCATCGCGTGCCAGACCTGCTCCCTGGCCTGCAAGACCACCTGGACCAGCGGCAAGGGCCAGGAGTACATGTTCTGGAACAACGTGGAGTCCAAGCCCTACGGGGCCTACCCGCTGGCCTGGGACGTCCGCGTGCTCGAGAAGCTCGGGCAGCAGACGTGGAAGGCCAAGGAGCCCTATTACGGGAAGACGATCTTCGAGGCGGCCGGCCCCCGCGAGGTGGCCGCCCACTTCAGCCCCCAGGACGAGGACTGGATGTACCCGAACAACGGCGAGGACGACTGCCTGGGGAACGTCTCGGAGGGCCAGCACCTCTCCCGTGTCGAGGGCCGCGACGACCCAGCCCGCCCGCGCCACGACCGGCGCCGAGACGGTCGCCGTCCGCGGCACGCGCCACACGGGCCGGCCCGAGGCGACGTCCAGGGCATGCAGGGCGTCACCGCCGACG
>CBILQL010000415.1:0-5230 GCA_966238865.1 uncultured bacterium | reverse complement strand
GAGCGAGGCGGCCGAGCGCGAGGGCGTCGTCATCCGGACCGGCCTGACCGTCAGCGAGGTCGTCGTCCGGGACGGGCTCGCGGTCGCCCTGCGCTGCAAGCCCGCGTCAGCGGAAGCTGCCG
Organism: uncultured bacterium; assembly: GCA_966238865.1. Classification (GTDB taxonomy): domain Bacteria; phylum Fibrobacterota; class Fibrobacteria; order UBA11236; family UBA11236; genus CBILQL01. The sequence continues at coordinate 5,108 of CBILQL010000415.1, read as the reverse complement.
GCGGGCCCGGCGGCCTCCCTGTCGGGCCGAAACCTCGGGAGCGACTTCGAGGGCCATGGCGGCTGGCGCATGTATCACGGCGAGGTGGTGCCGGGCTTCCCGGCCCATCCGCATCGCGGGTTCGAGACCGTGACCCTGACCCGCCGCGGGTACGTCGATCATTCCGATTCCCTGGGCGCCGCCGCACGCTTCGGGCCCGGGCCTTCGGGCGGGCGCGGCGACGTGCAATGGATCACCGCCGGCAAGGGCGTGGTCCACTCCGAGATGTTCCCGCTGCTCGACAGCGGCCGGCCGAACCCCCTGGAGCTGTTCCAGATCTGGCTCAACCTGCCGAAGGCGGACAAGCTGGCGGACCCGGCCTTCGTCATGTTCTGGGAGAAGGACGTCCCCGCGGTCGCGGCCCGGGACGCCGGCGGCCGTATCACGGATGTGACGGTGGTGGCGGGACGCTACGGCGGGGCCGTGCCCCCCGCGCCGCCGCCCCGGTCCTGGGCGTCCCGCCCGGAAGCGGACGTGGCCATCTGGACCCTGCGCATGGATCCGTCCGCGCGCTTCGTCCTCCCCGCCGCCGCTCCCGGCTCCAACCGCGCCCTGTATTTCTTCCGGGGCCGCAGCCTGGCGGCGGCCGGCCGGGCCTTCCCGTCCGGCACCGCGCTCACCCTGCGCGCCGACGCGGAGACCGTCCTCGAGAACGGCCCCGAGGAGGCGGAGCTCCTGATGCTCCAGGGCCGGCCCATCGCGGAGCCCGTCGCCCAATACGGACCCTTCGTGATGAACACCCGCCAGGAAATCGAGCAGGCGTTCCAGGACTACCAGCGCACCCATTTCGGCGGCTGGCCCTGGGAGGACGAGGCGCCGGTGCATGCGCGGTCGGAACCGAGTTTCGCCCGCTATCCGGACGGACGGCGCGAGACGCCGGGCGGGACGCCGGGCCAGCCGGCCTAGGCTTCGCGGCCGGAGCCTAGCCGGCCTCCATCCAGTCCGCTATTCGCCGCGATCCCTCGTCGCCGGCGGCCCGCAGGCCCGCGGCGATCCGGAGCCGGGCCTCCGCGTCCTTGTTCTGGCTCAGCTTCCACTTCCCTTCCATCCGGTCGACGGCCAGCTTCACGCCGACGATCTGCTTCGCGAGCGCCTCCCTCACCTTGTCGTCGAGGTTGCGCGCGAACGCCCCGGCATCGGCTTCCTGCCGCCGTACCATCATGTCCAGGATCTCCCCCAGCTCGCCGTCCCCGACCGTCCGCAGGGTGCCCGTGACGTGGACGGCCACGTAATTCCAGGTGGGCACGACGTTCCGGGCCCCGTACCAGGCGGCGGAGACATAGGCATGCGGCCCATGGAAGATGGCGGTGCTCATCATATCCCGCCCGTCCAGCGACCGCCAATGATCATTGGCCTTGGCGAGATGGCCGACCAGATAGTCCGCGCCGCCTTCCGTGACGCAATACATGGGGATATGCGATATCTTCAATCCCTCCCCGGCGCCTGTCACCAAGGTGGCGAAGGGATGTTCCGCGATGAAGGCCTTTAGGGTTCCGGGATCGGTCTCGGCGAAGGCTGCGGGGTTGTACATGGCAACCAATGTAATTCGATCCTGCCGGGCGCCGTTCCGCGGCGGATCAGGTGTCGATGGGAGCTTCGTCGGCGGCGGCCGCCGGGCCCGTCTCGTCCCAGGTCCGCTGCAGGACCCGGAGGAAGGTCCCGCTTTCCTGGGCCCCCGAAAGCGCGTACTTGCGATCGAGGACGAAGAAGGGCACGCCCGTGACGCCGATCTGCCGCGCTTCCAGCAGGTCCCGCTCCACCTCCGGGCGGAAGCCGCCCTCCGCCAGCATGGCGCGGACCTCGCCCGCGTCCAGGCCGGAGCTGGCCCCCAGCTCGGCCAGGGTCTCGGGGTCCGAGATGTCCCGGCCCTCGGTGAAATAGGCGCGGAACAGGTTCTCCTCCACCGCGTCGCCGCGGCCCCGCGCCTTCCCCAGCTGCACCAGGCGGTGGGCGTCGAAGGAGTTCGCCACCACGGCCTTGTCGAAATCGTAATGCAGGCCTTCGCCCTCCGCCATGCGCGTCACGCGGGCGTTGGCGGCCCGCGCCTCATCCGGGCTCCAGCCCTTGCGCTCCGCCAGGTATTCGTTGACGCTGCGGCCCTTCTCGGCCCGGATGCCGGGATCGAGCTGGAAGCTCTTCCAGATCACGTCCACCCGATCCTTGTGGGAGAATTCGGCCAGGGCCGTCTCGAAGCGCCGCTTGCCGATGTAGCAGAACGGGCACATCACGTCCGACCAGATTTCCACCGTCATCCGCCTGCCGTCATCCATGGTCCGGGAGCCTCCGCCCCTGCGGCCGCCGTGCGGGAGGGACAATAGTCGTTTCAACAACAATTTAGCAAGGATTGGCCCGTCCCGACACTCCGGACCGGCGCGCCTCAAGGCCTGCTGCAAGCTTCCAGGATCCTGCCGGCCATGCCGGACAGCGGGACCACGTGGGCGACGGCGCCGGCGGCGATGGCCTCCCTGGGCATGCCGAAGACCACGCAGGAGGCCTCGTCCTGGGCCAGGGTCTCGGCGCCGGCGTCGCGCATCTCCTTGAGGCCGGAGGCCCCGTCGTTGCCCATTCCCGTGAGGATGACGCCCACGGCGCCGGCGCCGGCGGCGCGCGCCGCGCTCTTGAAGAGCACGTCCACGGAGGGCCGGTGCCGGGAGACGAGCGGGCCGGGCTTGACGGCGGCGCGGAGGCCGGTCCCGGATCGCTCGAGGAGCATGTGGTGATTGCCGGGGGCGATGAGGACCCTCCCGGGGGCCACGACGTCCCCGTCCTCGGCTTCCTTGACCTCCATCGCGCACAGCCTTTCGAGACGCTCCGCGAAGGCGCGCGTGAAATGCTCCGGCATGTGTTGGACCACGACGATGCCGGGAGTGTCGGCGGGCAGGGCCGTGAGCACCTGCTGCAGGGCCTGGGTGCCTCCGGTGGAGGCCCCGATGGCCACCACGGAACGGCCGGATTTGGCCCCTCCCTTGGCGGCTCCGCCCTTGGCGGCTCCGCCCTTGGCGGACAGGGACAGGCGGACTGGCGGAGCCGGGGCCGGCGCGCTTCCCGGACCTTCGGGACCGTCGCGCCTCGCCACGCGGACGGCAGCGGCGGCCCGCACCTTCTCCCGCAGCTCGGCGCCCATCTCGGCCACCGCCACGTCGGCGGCGGGCTTGCACATCACGTCCACGGCCCCGCTGTCGATGGCCTCCAGGGCCTTGGCGCCGCCCTGGGCGGCCAGGGACGAGATGATGATCACCGGCAGCGGATAATGGCGCATCAGCTTGCGCAGGAAGGTGAGGCCGTCCATGCGGGGCATCTCGATGTCGAGGGTGACCACGTCCGGCTGCAGCCTCACGATGAGGTCGCGCGCCGCGTACGGATCGGGCACCGCTCCCACCACTTCGATGCCGGGATCGCGGGAAAGCTCCCGCACGAAGACCTCCCGCACCGTGGCCGAATCGTCGACCACCAGCACCCGGATGCGCGCGCCGCCGGCCATGGCGGACCTACCCCGCCCGCCCGGCGTCCGCGGCGGCGGGGCCGGCCTCGTCCCGACCATGGCCTCCGTCGCCGCCGCCGAAGCCGACCATGAGCAGCAGGGGAGAGCCCTCCACCGAGAAGCGCAGGGTGCCGGGCTTGCGCGCCCAGGCCGCGAGCAGGCCCGGGTCCACGTCGGAGAGGCGGGGGATGGAGAGGTCGAAGACCGGCGCCTCGCCGCGCAGCGCCGTGAGCATGTGGCCGCAGGTCACGTTGAGGAGCTCCTTGCAGGCGTCGGAGGCGCGGGCCGTCACGAAGGGATCCGCTGCGTCCATGCCCAGGAAGTTGGAGGCGATCTCGGGCAGGAGCGACTTCGGCACCGCCAGGGCGATGTTCCCCTCGATCTCGCCGCGGAAGCCCATGGAGGCCGACAGGTAGTCCCCGTCCGCGCCGTCGAACTCCTCCGGGGCGGCGGGATCGGCGAACATGAACGCCTGCTTCTCGAGCACCTCGCAGAACACCCTGCCGATGGTTTCGGTGATCGCGTCGTCCATGTCAGCCTCCCGCGCCCAGCAGGGCGTCCACGGTCCTCTTCAGCTCCTCGGGCTGGAAGGGCTTGCGCAGGAAGGCGCTCACGCCCTTGTCCTTGAGGGCCTGGATGCGCGTGGCGCTGCCCTCGGTGGATACGATGACCACCGGGATGCCCCGGAGCCCCTCGTCGCCCTTCATCTCCTCGACCATCCTCACCCCGCCCATCACGGGCATGTTGATGTCGGCGAGCACCAGGTCCACCCATTCCCGGCGCAGGATCTCCAGCCCCTCGGCCCCGTTGGCGGCCTGGAACAAAGAGCCCATGGGCACGCCGGCGAGCCCCAGGGACTTGGCCACGAAGGCCCTCACGGTGTCCGAATCGTCCACCACCAGGATGTTGTAGGCCATGCCTAGATCTCCTTCTCCGTCCCCTGCATCTTGAGGACGGTCTTGCCCGTGTCCAGGTGGAGGTACATGGTGCGGGGAGAGCTGCCCCCCACGTCCTCGCCGGACACCAGGATGTCGTTCTTCCACAGCACCTTCCGCAGCACCGTGTGGTTGCGCTCGCCGATGTTGAACACCCCGTTCGCGTCCATGATGTTGGAGGCCCCGGCCACCTTGGCGACGAGGTTCTTGCGCTGGGCCCCGCGGTCGAAGAGGGCCTGGAGCAGCGCGGAGACGCCGGTGTCCACGAACATCTGGGGGTTGCGGGCGGCCTTGGCGGGATCGATCTTGGACAGGGGCAGCATGCTGTGGAGGAGGCCGCCCGTCCGGGTCACGGGGTCGAAGAGGGTGAGGCCCACGCAGGATCCCAGGGCGTAGGTGACCAGCACCTCGCCGGGGTCGTCGGAGATCGTATGGTTGAGGAAGGCGACGGCACAGCCGGCCCGGCGGAACTCATCAAGGATCAGTACCTGATAGGCATAACGTCGGGCAAGCCGGTCAGGGCTGAGAATAGCAACGATGTCGACCTCGCCGTCGCGCACGGCGTCCCTGAGCGCATCGAGACCCGGCCGGTCTAGGCGGGTGCCGCTGAAGCCCTCGTCCCGCAGGATGTGACCTTCGGTTAATTCGTGTCC
>CBILQL010000414.1:0-5245 GCA_966238865.1 uncultured bacterium | reverse complement strand
CGTATCCATGACGTGGAAATCCATCCCGCGGGTCCGGACCGGCTGGAACTGAAGCTCCTCCCTGCGACGGGAACGGTGCCGACCGCGGCGTCCAAAGGCTGGCGGGAATCGGGGCGGGCCCTGCGCGAGGCCTGGATCCGTGACTTGCTGGCCGAATGGATCGGCGACCGCGCTCCCTTGCAGTTGGAGGGCGGCCTCCGGCCCCTGGCACCGGCCGGTGCCCCCGCCAAGACCATCGCCCGGACCCTCGCCTGGGCCTACGCTTGGACTGTCTCGCGCCGCATCTCCCAGGTGGACATCGACATCAGCGGCGAGGACGTCCCCCACGTGTTCCGCTGGAAGGAGACCACCCTGGCCGAAGCCTCCGCCTATGCGGCTCTCGACGATGCGGACATCGCCGCGGCCCTGTCGGCCTCCGGCGTGGTCCTGCCCCCCGACGCCCATCGGCAGGGGATGGTCCAGGAAGACCTCGGCCGCGGAAGCTCCTGCCTCCTGCTCCGCTATGCCCACTTGATCCCCGACCCCGATCCGGATGCCGCATCCGCCGCCGGTCCGGCCTCCGCGCCCCCCTGGATGAACGCCGGCTTCATCGTGATGGAGAACGATTACCTGGAGGTATTCATCGACGGGCGGACCGGGAAGGTGTTCTCGGAATCACGGAAATGGCGGCCGGCGCCCCAGCTGGCATCGACCCATCCCGCACCCGAGACCGTCGGGGCCTCCCGAGACTAGAGATTTTTTGGTTTGGACAGTCTTCAGCAGGAATTTCCCTGCATTTTCGCTGAATCCCAGTAATATTGAGGCCAATGGTCCCGCGCCGGCTAAATTGCGCGGGCCGATGGAGCAGGGGAGGCCCCATGTCTTTGCAACCTGGCCAAGGGTTGTCCGTATCCCTCGTTTTGATCGGGATTCTGGCAGCCGGTCCGCGCGCCCAGCAGCCGGATGCCACCGTGCCCTTGACCAACAAGGCCTGCGACACCGGGCCCAAGATGGTGGGCGGCAAGCCCGACACCCTGCAGGTGGCGCCGGATGCGGAAGGCTTCGTGCCCCTGTTCGACGGCAAGAGCCTGAAGGGCTGGTGGGAGCATTGCAACAACTCCCACGCCAACCCGGATCGCACGAACGGCGGCATCTGGGTGGCCGATTCCACCCAGGGCATCCTCTATGCCAAGCAGGGCTCGAACGGGGCCGGCAGCCTGCTGGCCACCAACAAGTCCTATGACCATTACGAGATCACCTTCGAGTTCTGGCCGGTCTTCGGCAACGACGCGGGGCTCTTCAACCGCGTCACCTCGGACGGGAAGACCTGGCAGACCGGGCTCGATTATATCAGGAACAGCGGCATCGGGGGCAGCTACAGCGAGAACGGCTGGTCCCCGACGGCGATCAACGACGATCCGTTCAAGTTCGGGGACACCTACATGAACCCGACGATTTCCACCTGGACCACCTTCACCGCCAACCAGAATCCCACCTCGTTCGGATGCTCGGCGGGAGGCTGCACCTCCGCGGACTTCGTCAAGGTCTGGAATCCCAACGGCTGGAATCAGATGCGCGTCAAGTTCTACGGCGGCCTGACCTCCGGATCCCAGGTCAACATGGAAACCTGGATGCGCAAGGTCCAGGATCCCCCCGTCGCCTGGGTGCCCATCTACAAGAACAGCAAATCGGTGGTGACCCCGGCCGCGCCCATCGCCCTCCAGATCCATGGCGGAACCGACATGTGGAAGTCCGGCGCCATGAACCTGTACCGGAACATCAAAATCCGGCCGCTCAACATCGACGGGTCGCCGATCATTCCCGTCAACATCCGCGGAAAAGGCTCCGACCGCAAGACCGGCGCCGTGAACCCTGGCCTCCGCAAGGACGTTTCCCTGGTCGGAGACAGGTTGACGGGCTCTCTCGAGGCGGACACGGAGATCACCGTCCGCGATGCGCGCGGGGCCGAGGCGCTGCGCTTCCACGCGTCGGCGGGACGATTCGAAAAGGTCCTGCCGGCGGAAGCCACCGGCGTGCTGCTTGTCGACTTCAAGCGGCGCGACGGGGTGGACCGCTTCCGGCTGTGCCGGCTTCGCTGAGCGCTAGAGCTGCGGCCCCTCGTACCCTTCCACGATCACCAGATCCAGGTCTGATACCGGAGTCCGCAGGGCCATCGCCTGTTGATATTCCGGCGACTTCCAGCAGGCCAGGGCTGCTTCGTAGGTGGGGAACTCGATCACCGTGTTGCGGGACCTGGTAGTGCCCTCCGGGTTTTCGAACCGGCCCGCCCGCGCCAGGAAGCGGGCGCCATGCTTCTTCAGCGGTTCGGCATTGGCCTGCATGTAGGCCTTGTACTTCTCCATGTCCCTCACGTCGACGCGCACAATCCAATAGCCCTTGGGCATTCTGACTCCTCGGCTGTATCCCGAAGATAATAAAGGCCCGGCGCGTCGAACTATATCACGGCTTCGCTTTCCCGACCGCGACCTCGCCGGTATCCGGTCCCTTCCGCGTCACCGCTGCGATTCCCGTCCTCAGCTCGTCCGGGCAATTCTCACCCAGACGCCGGCACAGGTCCACCCGTCCCTTTTCGGCCCGCAGGTAAGCGGAAATCCAGGGCAGGTTGGCCGCGCGCAGGGAATCGTTGTCCCACAGGTTCACCTGCTCGCCCGGATCCTGGTCGATGTCGAAGAGCTGCGGCGGCGTGTGGTTGGCCAAAACCAGTTTCATCGGCGGGCGCAGCACGAAGCAGCCCTCCGGGCTCCAGGCGCGGATCTCGCCGGTGTTCTGCGCGCCGGTCACCCGCACGCTGTCGGCGCCGGGGCCGAACAGGCTGCGGCCCGCGTAGGCGCCCCAGGGCGAGCGCACGGGCAGGTCCCAGAAGTCGAGCAGGGTGGGGAGGATGTCGAGGTTCTGGACCACGCGGTCGGTCCAGGCTCCGAGGCGGGCCAGCTTGGCGGCATGGGCTTCAATCCAGGCGCTGTCCTTCGGGGGCTTGATCCAGAAGGGGACGCGCAGGCTCTCGTCGTAGAAGGATCCCAGGCGGCCGAGGTTGCGGGAGCGGATGTTCTCGCCGTGGTCGGCGGTGTAGACGATCAAGGTCGAGTCCAGGAGGCCCAGGCTGTCCAGGGCGGAGAGGAGGCGGTCCTGGTAGCGATCGAGCAGGTCCATGGTGGGACGATAGCGCTCGCGCGAGAGAATCGGCATCGGCGAGGTGACGGCGCCGCCGTAGAACGGGGGATGGGTGATGTTGAACTGGATGACGCCGAAGAAGGGGCGATCGCGCGGGACGCCGCGCAGGTAGCCCAGCAGGGAATCCACCACCAGGCCGTCGTCGACGCCCAGGTCGTTCACCAGGGGCTGGGGGAAGTCGCGGCGGTGGACGGCGTGATCGAGGTCGCGATCGATGAAGTATTCGTCGAAATGCTCCCAGCGCCAGTCCTGGGGGGTGAAGAGGAAGGTGCGGTAGCCCAGGCTCTTGGCGTAGTTCCAGAAGGTGGGATGGCGGTGGTAGTCGTAGGTGCCGGCCTCCGGCGGCAGGCCGGTGGCCAGGCTGGGCACGGAGGCGTTGGTGGCCCCGGCGTTGGCGTAGGCGCGGGTGAAGACGCGGTACTGCGAATCGGACATCACACGCCGGAGCATGCGCGGGCTCAGGGTGTCGGCGAAGCCCTCCCAGAGCTTCACCTGCGGCAGCACGGCGTCGGCGCGCAGGGATTCGTTCAGGATGACGAGCACGTTGTGGCGGGGTTTGCCGGGATGGGCCGGCAGCGGGTTGCGCTGGGCCACCCGGAGATTGGTGGTGTTGCCGCCCAGCATCAGGCCGTACTGGAAGAACATGCGATGCCAGTTGGCGTCCCAGGGCAGGGGATCCTGGTAGCGATGCCAGCCGAGGGCCAGGATGCTGAGACCCGCCAGGACGGCGGTGGCGCCGAAGTGGAGGAGCCGGCGCCACAGGGCCCGCACGGAATGCAGCCCGACGGCGGCCGTGTGGAGGCTGTTTCCCAGGAGCCAGGCGGAGAGGAAGAGGCCGGCGCCGATCAGCGGCGCATGCCACCAGCGCAGCACCTCCTTGGTCAGTTCCCAGGCGTTGGCGCTCTCGTACAGGGTGAATTGCAGGATGTGCACGTTGGGAAGATGGTACATGTCGCTCAGGTACTTGTAGCTGGCGAAGTAGGCGAAGCCGATCCAGAGGCCGAAAAGCCCCGCCAGGACGAAGGCGGCCACCCGTCGATGCCCGGCCAGCCGCACCACCCATGCGCCCCAGATCAGGAGCGCGGCCCAGAAGGACAGGGACCAGAGCAGCCCCACCAGGTACACCTTCCATTCGCTCCAGGCCCAGGCGGGCATCCCGGTGCGCTTGTCGACCAGGATGTCGACGAGGACCAGGGCGGCGGGGACGAGGGCGGCGGCCCAGGCGGCGCGCCTGCGCGTGCGGGAGCCGGATTGGGAACCGTCAGGCGGGAGGCCGGAGGCGCCGGAATCCGGCGGGGCGGAGGGAGCGGAAGGGGTGGCGGTCATGGGCCCTGGTCTTGGACGAGTGATATGGCGAAAGTGTCAGCTCCTGGGAACAAAATGTTGCCGGCAGGTTGCGGACCGATGGCAAAGTAGGAAAACAGGGAAGGCTGACCAACCGGCCCTGCGGGTAGAGACGGGAAGGAGGGAGCTGGGACGGTGATCGCAGGCAGGGAGGGCCGACCAACCGGTCAGAAGGCCCGGTATTCCAGGCCGATGGCGTACAGGAGGACGTGCTTCTCCAGTCCGACATCGATGGTGCCCGACGGGGGAGTGGCGACTTCCGCGTCGTCGTCCAGGGCGATATTGGCGGCGAAGCCGCCCACCAAGGTGAAGCGGTCGAAGGTATAGCGGGCCCCCAGGCCCAGGGTATAGCTGTCCAGGGCCGGGTTTTCCACGTTATAGGACTGGGCATCGGCTCCGGTCACGGTGTACAGCGCCCCGACGCTGGCTTTCAGCTCCCGGGTAAAATCATACTCCAGCCCAAGGGATGCCTCCCAGCCGTCGTCATGGTCCTGATCCTTGCCTTCCCAATCGGCCCAGGTGTTGAAGTAATAGTTGAACGACAGGTCTCCCCGGAAAGCTGGGAGGGGCGCGTACCCGATCCCCAGCCCCAGGTTGGCGGGCAGGTCGCGCCGGAATTCCTCGCCGGCGCCCCGGAGGCTGGCGCGCAGGGCGGAGGTGAAGCCGGCGAGGTAGGTCGGATTGAGGATGACCTGGTCCAGGTTGAGCGCGGAGCTCTGCACCTCCCAAT
>CBILQL010000413.1:0-5249 GCA_966238865.1 uncultured bacterium | reverse complement strand
CTTACCAAGGAAGTGCTCTACCTCTGAGCTATTTGGGCCCAGCAAGGCCCGTTTTATCGACCCGTCCGGAAGCCGGAGGGGGGCGATTAGGAAGGTTGGAGCGGGCTAACGGACTCGAACCGTCAACAGCCACCTTGGAAGGGTGGTACTCTACCAATTGAGTTAAGCCCGCCCGACCTTCTTGACTCCGCCCTCCGATACCGCCTTATTCCCTGGAATCCTTAAATGGGTGGGGGCGGTTTCGAACCGCCGTAGGCAAAGCCAGTGGATTTACAGTCCACCCCCATTAACCACTCGGGCACCCACCCGTTCAAGAATCCCTTGCGTCCTCTCCGTTCTACTCCGATTCCCTCGTTCCGCCTCGTGGGCGGAAGAAGCCAACGATAGGATTTGAACCCACGACCGCCTGATTACAAATCAGGTGCTCTACCAGCTGAGCTACGTTGGCCCAAGAAGGCGACTAGCGCCGTTCAGTTTCCCTTCCTATCCGATGACCGCATCAAAAGGGAGGGAGAAATTTAGCAAAATAGAGGGGGATTCATCAAGAACTTCGGGCTATTGGCATGGACTTTTCCGCCGAAGGCGGTTTTTGCGCCGTTTTACGCCTATTTGGGCACTGTGCTCGCCATCCCCGTATTTGCCGCGATGGCGTCAAGTCGTTCCGCCAGGGCCGGATGGGAATAATGGAAGGCGCTATACCAGGGATGGGGGGTGAGATTGGACAGGTTCTTCCGGGACAGCTTGAGCAGGGCCGATTGCATGGACGCCGGATCGCCGGTCTTCTCCACGGCGAAGGCGTCGGCCTGGTACTCATGGCGGCGGGACATGAGATTGAGGAGCGGCGAAAGCAGCAGCGAGGAGCCGGACAGGACGGTCAGGAACAGGAACAGTCCCACGGCCCCGCCCCCGGCGGCGCCCGCTGCCGGGGGCGAGAAGCCGAAGGCCTGGTACAACGGGGCCCATTGCATGGCCATTGAACCGAGCCAGAGGAGGAAGAACAGGGACGCTACCTGCACGGCAAGCATCCGGTAGACGTGCCCGAGCCGATAATGCCCGATTTCATGGGCCAGGATTCCCCGCAGCTCGCCGGGATTCATCTGCGCCAGCAGCGTGTCGAAGAGCACGATGCGGCGGAAGCGGCCGAAGCCGGTGAAGTACGCGTTGGAGTGCAGGCTCCGCCGGCTTCCGTCCATGACGTAGATGCCCCGGGACGGGAAGCGCAGCCCCGCCGCCAGGGACAGCAGGGAGTCCTTCAGTTCCCCTTCCGGCATCGGCCTGAAGCGGTTGAACAGGGGCGCGATGAACACGGGATAGACGAGGATCAGGAGGATCTGGAATGCGAGCACGAGGAGGAACGCCCACAGCCACCACCGCTCCCCGGCGCGGCCCATCACCGCGAGCAGGGCGTAGAGCAGCGGCAGTCCCAGTATAAGGGACAGCGCCAGCTCCCGGGCGATGTCCTTCCAATACAGGCCCCAGGTCATGGTGTTGAAACCGTGACGGCCCTCGATGCGGAAGGTGGCGTAGGCGCGCAGCGGCAGCCGGCACAGGGATTGGATGGCCAGGACGACGGCCAGGAAGGCGGCGCCCCGGGCGGGCCCCTGTCCGAGCAGGGCGGAAAGCGCCCAGTCGAGCCAGGGCAGGAATCCGGAGAAGAGCAGCAGCAGGGTGCCCGCGGCGGCGGCGGCCGACGCGAAGGCGTCGAAGCGCAGGCGATCGAGGATGTAGGCGCGGCTCTTCGCGAAGGTGTCCGCGTCGAAACGACCTCCGAAAACCTCCGGCGGCCCGGCATGCCGCAAGACCTCGCGGCGGTTGAGGAGGTTGAGCCCCAGATCCACCGCCGCGTTGAGCAGGAAAAGCGCCAGGAAAGCGGCGAGAAAGGCGTCAACTCCCATGCCGGCAATCCCTTGCGGAGGCGGGTCGAACACGCGTGTTCGGGCGGGCGGCGGACGCGCCGATCCTAAGTAGATTATTGCCCATGTTTTTCCTCCCCGATAATATATTCTCCCGGGCCGCCGCCGCCACCGCGGCGCCCATGCTGGGCGCGGCCGCGATGCTGGCGGCTGCGTTCGGCATGGGCGCTTGCAGCGCTGCGCCGGTGAAGATGGAGTGCCGGGAACTGGAGATGCGCATCGAATACTCCGACCTCTCCCAGGACCAGCTGCGTTTCGCCATGCAGGAGCTCGAGGAATGCCGCGGCAAGCTGCGGGCGGCCGAGGCCAAGGACTCCGCGTTCATCGAAGACACCGAGCGGCGCTTCACGCCGGCGGAGGAATAGATGGCCCTTCCCGACGCCGGCCTGCCGCCCCGCCTCGTAGAGATAGCGAAGGAAATCAAGCAGGCGGGAGGCCAGGCCTACCTCGTCGGAGGCTGGGTGCGGGACTTCCTGCTGGGCCTGCCCTGCCACGACTACGACATCGAGGTGTACGGCCTCGAGATGGAGCGGCTGTTCAACATCCTGGTCCGCTACGCCAAGCCCAACCTCGTCGGCAAGGCCTTCGGCATCATCACCATGCGCATCGACGGGCGCATCTACGACTTCGCCTTCCCGCGCACCGAGAACAAGACCGGCCCCGGACACAAGGGATTCTCGGTGTCCCCGGATCCCCGCCTGGGCTTCCCCGAGGCCTCCAGCCGGCGCGACTTCACCATCAACAGCATGGGGATCAGGATTCCCGACATGGAGCTGGCGGACCCCCACGGCGGCCGGCGCGACCTGGAGGCCCGGCTCCTTCGCCACGTCTCCCCGGCCTTCTCCGAGGATCCCCTGCGCGCGCTGCGCGCCGTGCAGTTCGCCGCGCGTTTCGGGCTCGACATCCACCCCGAGACCCGGGATCTGTGCCGGGCCCTGTCGCCGGCCCTGCGCGAACTGCCCATGGAGCGCATCCAGGGCGAGTTCAAGAAGCTGCTGCTCAAGGCCGACCGGCCTTCCCTGGGGATGGAATGGCTGCGCAAGCTGGATCTGCTCGTCCACTTCCCCGAGCTCAAGGCCCTCATCGGCGTGCAGCAGGAGCCGGAATGGCATCCCGAGGGCGACGTGTGGACCCACAACAACATGGTCCTCGACGAGGCCGCCAGGCTGCGGCGGGACGAGTACGGCGAGTTCGACAACCTGGCGCTGATGCTGGGCGCGCTGTGCCACGACCTGGGCAAGCCCCTGACCACCGCCTTCAGCGACGGGCGCTGGCGCAGCCCCGCCCACGACGTGCGCGGCGAGGAGCCCACCCGCTCCTTCCTGGAACGCCTCACCCGGGAGACCGCCCTGGTGGAGACCGTGGTCGGCTTCGTGCGCGAGCATTTGAAGCCGGCGCTGCTGTACAAGGCCCGGCACGAGGTCAAGCCCAGCGCCATCCGCCGCCTGGCCCTCAGGGTGGACATCGAGAAGCTGGTGCGGGTGGCCCGCGCCGATCACCTGGGCCGCACCACGCCCGACGCCCTGGCGCGCGAATTCCCCGCCGGGGAATGGCTGCTGGAGCAGAGCCGCAAGCTCGACGTGCTGGACAACCGCCCCAAGCCCTTCCTCACCGGCAAGCACCTGCTGGCCCTGGGGATGAAGCCGGGCCCGGAGATGGGCAAAGTCATCGCCGAAAGCTTCGAGCTCCAGCTGGAAGGCGATCTCGCCGATCTCGACGCGTCCTTGGCCTGGGCGCGGGAGCGGCTGGGGATCGGCGCGTGACGTTCCCTGGGCGTGGGGCGCTCGCGGCGGGCGTTTCCGGCTCCGGTCGAAGCTCGTGGCAGGGTTGTATCTCCATGTTTTCCGTGCCGGGACGCTCCTGATCCTTCCCTGCGGCTCTCCCCTGCCCCATCCGCTTTCGCCCCTGCGATAGCCCCTCCTCCGGCACGGAAAACACCCGCTTCGAAATCGCCGGAAACGCCCGCCGCGAGCGCCCCACGCACACACAGAGCCGGGGCCCGACTCGAGTCACCCCTGCGGTATCACGGGAAAGAGGACCTGCGGAGTCACGGGGGAGGGCGCCCTTCGGTGTCGCTGGGGAGGACGCCTTTCGATATCGCGGGGAAGGACGTCCTGTGGCTTCGCGGTGAGGAACTCTGGAGACATCGCAGGGAGCGTTTGGCGAGGGACAGCCCGGACACGGAGCGGTTATGCCGGTCCGGGCGGAGCGCCGGCAAAACCCCCGGGGGCGTCAGAACTCGAGCAGCAGGCCGCCCCGCGCGTACCAGCCGGACATGTCGGCGGTGGCTTCGTAGCCGCCCAGGGCCAGGAGGCTGGAGTGGCGGCCGTTCTTGATGTCGAGGCCGCCGCCGCCCCGCCAGAGCAGGCCGTCGTTCTTGTCGTCGAGGACATAGCCTACGTCGCCGGCGGCGAAGGGCAGGATGACCCGTCCCAGGGGAAGGCGCACCATGGCGCTTCCCAGGATGGGCACCGACGAGGGCCCGGCCAGGCTGCCGATGCCGGACTGGGCTCCCAGCAGCACCATCTCGTCGAACTTGAGGTAGAGGGCGCTGGAGAACGCGAAATTCGCCCCCCGGAAATGATCCCCGGAACTGGCGCCCAGGGTGGCCGTGAGGGCGGCCCCGCCGGCGCGTACCGGGGAGGGGAGGACAAGGGCCAGGGCGGCCAGCGCGGAAGCGATGAGGAGGCGCAGGGACGGCGCGGAAGGCCGTGGACCGGGCGAAAGGGCTCGCGGGAGCGGGCTGGTCGGCATTTCCATGAAAAATAACAATCCTGCAGAGGCCGGCATCGGCGTGCCGTTCTGAAGCCGGGGAATCAGGGGGAGGAGGCGGTGACCGGCGAGCGCGTCTTGGGCTTGCGATCCAGGCCCTGGGCCTGGGGCTGGGCTCCGAGATGAATCAAGGTCGAGTTCCGCTCGACGCGCTTCCACATGGCCCCTTCCTTGCGGCGGAAGATCGCGCGCCACATGCCGATGAGCAGGGCCATGTTCATGGACACGAAATAGAAGGGGATGAGCAGGATGCGCGAGTCGCGGGTCTTGCCGTTGCGGAAATAGCCCACCCCGGCGAAGAGGTAGAGGGCGAGCTGCAGGGCGAAGGCGGTCTGGTAGACGGGGCCCTCGCCCAGCACGAAGGCGTTGGAGACGAGCAGCACCGCCATCAGCAGGGGGGCGATCCAGCGCAGGAGCTTGTGGGAGAAGAAGCCGTAGGCCACCAGTCCGCGCAGGGGGTTGAGCAGGCCCAGGTAGCTGGGCAGCAGGTTGAAGTTGGCCTGCCCGATTCGGACCTTCCGCTGGAACTCGCCGAAGGCCTCCAGGGACGTCTCCTCGCTGCCG
>CBILQL010000412.1:0-5257 GCA_966238865.1 uncultured bacterium | reverse complement strand
GTTTCACCGCCATCAGGGCCAGTTGGTCGAGCTCGGAGCTGCCGCTGGAGTCCTCGATTTCCGCAGTCTCGATGGTTCCATCCCTCAGGATCTTCACGTTCACCTTGACCGTGACGGCGCCTAAGATATCAATCCCTCCGGGCGGTTTCCAGTGCATCTCGGCCTTTTTCTTGACCCGCGCGGCCCACATCGAGAGGCGGGGATCCGAGGGCACGTGGGCGGCGACCTGGGGCAGGACCTGCTGCTCCGGGATCACCTCCTTGACCGGCTTGGGGTCGGGGTCCGGCTCCTTGACGACCTTGGGCTCCTTCTTCTTCGGCGGGGCCACGGCCTTGGTGGGCTTGGGCGTGAGCTTGGGGGCCTCCGGCGGCTTGACCTCCTCGGGCTCGGGAGGCGGGGGATCGGGGGGCTTCACGGTCTTGGGGGTCAGGGGCCGCAGCTTGGGCTTCTCCAGGTTCACGAGCTCGAAGACCGGGACCACGCTTTCACGCTTGGGCGCCAGCAGGGCGGACATGAACAGGAAGACGACGCCCAGGGCGTGCAGGAGCACAGAGACGAGGATGCCCACCTTGGACTGGACGGGTTCGGACGCGCCCTTGCGCCCGGACTCCGGCGCGCGGCCCAGCCGGTAGCCCTGGCCGGGCTCGAGGCCGGTGGGGACGCCGGCGCGGGCCTCCGCCGACTGCATGTCCGCGAGGGCGTTGGGGGACTTGGCCGCGGGGGTGCTTTCCGACATGGGCGGCGCGGACCCCTACCTGCCCCGGGCCCGGGAACCGGACACATGCGGCGTCGTGGGATCGGTCAGGAAGCCCAGGCGCTTGCCGCCCTGCCGCTGGATGGAGGCCACCAGCTCCATCACGAAGCCGTAGGGGATGCTCTGATCGCTGTTGATGATGATGGCCATCTCCTCGTCGCCGGTCCAGACCTGGCGGAAGTCCTTCTCGAAGCCCTGCGGATCCGAGGGCGTCTCGTTGATCAGGATTTCCCGCTCCTTGGTCACCGTCACCTGGATGCTCTTCTTCTCCTCCAGGCTGGCGGCCTGGGCCTTGGGCAGCTCCACCTTCACCCCCTGGCTCATGAGGGGGGCCGTGATCATGAACACGATGAGGATCGCGAACAGCACGTCGATGAAGTTGACGAGGTTGAGCTCGGGATTGGGCCGCAGGGATTCGCGTTTGCGCATGGCGGGACCCCCGGATCAGGCTTTCTTGGCGGCTGCGGGGGCGCGCTCGAGGGCGGTGAGGTCGCCGCGCTTGAAGAGGCTGACGACCTCGGATCCGAAGGCCAGCATCAGGGCCTCGGCCTTGCGGTTGAAGCCCGCGAAGGCGTTGTACCCGACCGAGGCCGGAATGGCGACCAGGAGGCCGCCCATGGTGGCGAGCAGGGCCTCGGCGATGCCGGGGGCCACCACGGTGATGTTGCCGGACCCCTGCTTGCCGATCTGGTAGAAGGAATCCATGATGCCCCAGACGGTGCCCAGGAGGCCGATGAGGGGCCCGGTGGCGCTGAAGAAGGCGCGGTAGATGAGGCCGCGCTCGTTCTGTTCCTTCTCCTGGTCCACGGCGCGCTCCACGGACTCGCGCACCAGGTCGCCGCGGTGCTCGAGCGAATCGTAGGACACGTAGGCGCTCATGCCCTCCATCTCCCCCAGCGCAGACCGCGTGATGCGGCCCATGGGAGTGTCGGGCATGCTCTTGGACAGCTTGAGCAGATCCTGGAAGGTGGGCCGCTCCCCGAGCAGCTGGCGCCATTTGGCGAACGAGGACTTGCGGGCGTTGTTGCCGAACCACTTCTGGATCAGGACGGCCCACAGTCCCACGGAGAGGATTCCCATGATGGCAAGGATAACCCACGTGGAAACCGTGGCTTTTTGAAGGATCTCCAGAGTCACCGACTGCATGCTGTATTCCGGATTAGAGGTGTGGGGAGGCCGCGATGTCCGGGGAAGGCGCTCTCTTCCCATCCGGCTGCCCTCGGAAAACCAAGGAAAAGTTATAAAAGTGGAGGGGGCGAGGCAAACGGCCCCCATTTGACCTCTCCCTGATCGACCGTTCCCGGTCCGGGGATCTCAGGCCAGGGATTCCAGCAGCCGCTCGACCTGCTTCTTGAGATCCGCGTCCCGCTCCAGGCATTGCTCCACCTTCTTGATGCTATGGATGACCGTGGAGTAGTCCCGCCCGAAGGCGAGCCCGATGGTATGCAGGGAATTGTCGGTGAGCTGGCGGGCCAGGTACATGGCGATCTGGCGCGGCTCGGCCACGTTCTTCTTGCGCGTCTGGGAGGTCAGCAGGCTCACCGTGGTGGAGTATTCGTGGGCCACCTGATCCAGCACGCGCTTGATGGTCACGGGCTGGGTGGCGTTGCGGATGGTATCGCCCAGGATCTGCTTGGCGATGTCCACCGTCATGGGCATGTGGGTGAAGCTGGAGTAGGCGGACAGCTTGATGAGGGTGCCCTCCAGCTCGCGGATGTTGGAGGTGACCTGGTTGGCCACGTAGGAGAGCACGTCGTCGTTGATGCAGGAGTCGGCGTCGCCCTCGGCCTTCTTCTGGAGGATGGCCAGGCGCGTTTCGAGGTTCGGGGGCTGCATGTCGGCCATCAGGCCGGTGTCGAAGCGGGACAGCAGGCGCGTGTGCAGGCCCTTGATCTCGGAGGGGGGGCGATCCGAGGTGATGACGATCTGCTTGTTCAGGGACTGCAGGATGCTGAAGATGTTGAAGAACTCGTCCTGGGTGGACTGCTTGCCCGCCAGGAACTGGATGTCGTCGATGAGCAGGACGTCGGCGTCCTTGTAGACCTGGTAGAAGGTGCGGGAGTCCTTGTTCTTCTGGACGAACTCGATGTACTCCCGGGTGAACTCCTCGGAGGTGCGGTAGACGATCTTCCGCACGGTCTCGTTCTCGATGCAGAAGTGCGCCACCGCCTGCACCAGGTGGGTCTTGCCCATCCCGGTTCCGCCGTAGAGGACCAGCGGGTTGAAGTTGTTCTGGCTGGGGGCTTCGGCCACGGCCATGCAGGCGGCATGCGCCAGCTGGTTGCAATCCCCGATCACGAAGTTGTCGAAGGTGTACTTGGAGTTGAGCGGGACGGTGACCTCGATGCGGACCGGGCCGCGGGACTTGATCCAGGGACCCTCGCTGTCCCGGGCGAAGGCGGTGAAACCCGCCTCGCCCCGGCCGTCGATTACCCGGAACTCGCGGGTCTCGGATCCGCGGACCTCCCCGGTGCGTCCGTCGCCGCCTCTGCCCTCGCCGACCCGGCCATCGCCGCCTCGGCCCTCGCCGATCCGGCTCTCGCCGGACCGGGACTCCGCCTGGAACATCTCGAGATGGGGAGCGCGGTTGAGGACGGTGAAGGACACGGACAGGGGCCGGCCGGCCACAGCCTCCAGGGTCTTTTCGAGGATGGCCTGGTAATGATGGGCGACGTATTCGAGGATGAACCCGTTGGGGACCCCGAGCACCAGGCCGTCGCTTCCGATTTCGACGATTTCGAGAGCCGAGAACCAGGTGTTGAGGGCGGATTCGGAGATGCGGGAACGCAGGGCCGACAGGCATTGGGACCAGAGGGAGGCGCTGTCCTGGGCTTCAATCACGTTCCGTTCCCCCATCATGTTCCGTTTCCCCAACGCGTTGTTATCCATCATTTTACAGACGGGTTAATTTAAGAATATTTGGTTTTCCCACGGCCCGTATCCGGGCTTTTTTTTGGCTGCTCCGGGTGTTTGAGTTTCTTTTCCCGGCCGTGCCCACACGCCCGAATTCTCTCCCCTTCCTGTCCACCCTCTATTAACAGGATGTGCACAGAAAAATTTTTCCAGCACCTTGCACTCGGCACTCCGCTCATTCTAGAATACCGCCCCGCGAATCAGCCCTTCGATCGCTTCAGGATTTGTGGAAGAAAAACTTAAAGCTTTTTCTCAGCCGCACCGATGAATTGAAAGCGCGAGGAGGCTCCCATGGTCGATTCCCTGCTTTCTTCTGTCCTGTCCGCTGCCGAGCCGGCGTCCAAATCCGAAGCGCGGGCGGCCGCTCCCAAAAACCCCAAGGACGCGCGCGGCTTCTCCACAGCGGCCTATGTCCGCGAGGACCTGGCCATCCGCCTCGAGAGCCGGGACGGCGACGTGCTGGAAGTGCGCCGCAGCGTGACCGTGGCCGCCGCATACGGGCGCAACGCGGCCGGCTGCGAGCGAGGCGACGGTGAAAGGGCGGCCAAAGACGCCTCCGGCCGGGAAGGTTGCGGGGCCGGGAAGGCCGGGAGTATCGAGGAGACCGGGGACGGGAAGGGATCGCTCTCCGAGGCCATGAAATGGGCGCGCGAAGTGTCCCGCGAACTGGAGAAGCAGCATTTGCGCCTGATCGAGGCGCTCCTCAAGGGGACCGGCAAGGACGGAGGGGAGCTCGCCGGCGACTTCGTGCTGTTCAAGGTGGTCCTGGCGAAAGCGGAAGCGGAACCTGGAGAGGAAGCTGGAGCGATGGACGAGGAATACGGCGTGCCCGAGTACTGGAACGCCGAAAACACCTCGGATCGCATCGTGGCCTTCGCCACCTCCTTCGCCGGCATCTTCGGCGACGATCCGGATTTCGCCGAGACCATGGTGAACGCCGTGGCCGAGGGCTTCGCCCAGGCCGGCGCCATCCTGGGCGAACTGCCGGGCATGGCCGGCAAGCTGAATCGTGACACCCGGGACAAGGTGTTCGAAAAGCTGGACATTTGGCTTGAAGCGTGGAAGCCGGGGGCCTATAATGGTGAGGCGCAACCCAAAGCCCCGGAACCCGCCCTTTCGGCATGAGAAAGCAGGCCTTACCTTGGAATTACGGATCAACAGCAACGCACAGATAGCCCTCTTCGTCGTCAAGGGCAAGATCGGCTGGGACAATTCCCGCATCCTCGACAGCCAGATCCACAAGATGGTGGAGAAGGGATGCAGCCACATCGTCTTCAACCTGGACGAGGTGACCTTCCTCTGCAGCGGCGGCATCGGCGCCCTCATCTACAACATGAAGAAGGTGCAGGAGGCGGGAGGCGACATCTTCATCGTCTCCAACTCGGACTACATCCAATACCTGTTCGCCACCATCGGCTTCAACATCATCTTCAGCGGCGGCGCCACGATGATGATGCCGATGGCCAGCGCGACGATGGTGCCGATCTTCAGGAAGGTCGACAGGTAGTCGCGCGGCGCCAGCAGCAGCCACACCGGCAGGCTGGCGGCAATGAAGCCGGAGCCGATCAGCATCCAGGTCAGCGCCTTGCC
>CBILQL010000411.1:0-5262 GCA_966238865.1 uncultured bacterium | reverse complement strand
GGCACCCAATGGACCCATCGCTTCGGAGGCGGATTCTCCCAAGATCTGTTCTTCACGAGTGAACGGCAATCCTATCCGCTGCACGATTTCTCATTGACATATCTCGCCAAATACCAGGGCAGCCTGTTCAGCGCGGGACTTGGCGTCCAATTCGATCGGCTCATCCCGGTAACGCCCAGCCTTACCACGCCCGGCGAAGAGAAGAACACCAGGTTCAACTACCAAGGACGAACCATCGTCAACAACCCCGAATACTATTACCTTCGCGCCTTGGGTGCGGGGCGCAACGGCAAAGCCGCGGACTCTGTCCGCTGGATGGCCGACAAACGCCTGGTGGACAGCCTGCGCACGGTTTGGGAGGATGATCCCTCCACCCGGCCCGCTTTCGAGAAATACACCTTCAAGGGCATCAAGCCCCTCGCCATGGCGTCCCTCGATTTTAAGGCTCTTTTCGGCAGTGATCTGTTCCGGAACGACGAGATGGTGCTGTATTCCGAGGCCGTGTTGATGGGCTTGGAGAATCAGCCCATCTACTATGACAATCGCATGAATCGGATCGCTGTAATGGTGGGCGTAAATCTCCCCACCTTCGGCCTGCTCGATCAGTTGAATTTCGAGGTGGAGAGGTGGACCGCCCAATACGCGAACGGATACCGCATGGCGCGTGAAGGCACGTTGCCCCTGCCGGATTACAACTACGACCAGATCAATGGATACGACCCCGATGACTGGAAAGGCGACGACATCAAATGGTCGCTGTTCCTGAGCCGCAAGATTCTGGACGGATTCAGCATCCAAGCCCAGGCCGCCAGCGACCACCTGCGGGGGCGCCGCTATACCCGCGTGGTCTCGGAGAACTCGCTCCTGTTAGACGCTCCTGACTGGTACTACGCCATCAAGCTTCAGGCCTCTCTATAAGACCTTCGACCTGACCCGGTCGGCGGCCTTCGGCAATTGACCTCGTCGAAAGGAACCGACCCCGGTCCATTTGCATTTGCTCCCGTCCGCACGGACGGGGGTACTCCTCTACGCTCTTCCCCCCTCGCACCCTTCTCTATCCTCCGAGCCTTCGCCGACCACCGGCTTCTTCTGCCCCTTCCCCGGTCCTTTGCAACCGACCCCGTCCGTGCGGACACCGACTCTCCACGTCCTGGCCTCCGTCTGCAGCCCCCCTCCGCCCAACCCCGCGGCAGCCGATCCGCCCTGGGTAGGCCCAGCCGCCCAAATTTCCTGTTTTTCCAGGAATCCAAGCGCTTTGCCCTATCCACAGGCGCACATTGCCCTATCGACAGGCGCATTATATCAAGATATCGCGATAAACCGATGCATTGATGGCCCGAATTATGTACAATTAAGGGATGGCCCTCCCGAGCCGGGCCCGAGTTCTTAGCACAGGAGTTTCCATGTCCAAGCAGTTGTTCACCTCCGAATCGGTCTCCATGGGCCACCCCGACAAGATGGCCGACCAGATCTCCGACGCCATCCTCGACGCCATGCTCGAGCAGGATCCCAAGAGCCGCGTGGCCTGCGAGACCATGCTGGCCACCGGCATGGTGGTCATCGCCGGAGAGATCACCACCAAGGCCAACATCGACTTCCAGAAGGTGGTGCGCGACGCCATCGCCCGCACCGGCTACACCAACGCCGAGTGGGGCTTCGACGCCAAGACCTGCAACGTGATGGTGGCGCTCAACAAGCAGTCCCCGGACATCTCCCAGGGCGTGACCGAGGGCGAGGGCCTCCACAAGGAGCAGGGCGCCGGCGACCAGGGCATGATGTTCGGCTTCGCCTGCGACGACACCCCCGAGCTGATGCCGATGCCCATCCATTACAGCCACCGCCTGGTGGAGAAGCTGGCCGAGCTGCGCGAGAAGGGCGTGCTCCCCTGGCTGCGCCCCGACTCCAAGTCCCAGGTCACGGTGGAATACGTGGACGGCAAACCCAAGCGCATCGACGCCGTCGTCGTCTCCACCCAGCACGGCGAAGAGGTCGACCACGCCACCATCGTGAAGGAAATCACCGAGAAGGTCATCAAGGCCATCATCCCCGCCAACCTGCTCGACGCCAACACCAAGTACTACATAAACCCCACTGGCCGCTTCGTGGTCGGGGGCCCCATGGGCGACAGCGGCCTCACCGGCCGCAAGATCATCGTCGACACCTACGGGGGCATGGGCCGCCACGGCGGCGGCGCCTTCTCCGGCAAGGATCCGTCCAAGGTGGACCGTTCGGCCGCGTATGCCGCGCGCTACGTGGCCAAGAACATCGTGGCGGCAGGGCTCGCCACCAAGTGCGAGGTCCAGCTGGCCTACGCCATCGGCGTCGCCAAGCCCGTGTCCATCTACGTGGACACCTTCGGCACCGGCAAGCTCTCCACCGACGCCCTCGAGACCCTGGTGCAGGAGCACTTCGACCTGACCCCGGCCGGCATCATCCGCACCCTGGACCTGCTCAAGCCCCGCTACAAGGCCACCGCCACCCACGGCCATTTCGGCCGCAAGGGCGACGCCTTCACCTGGGAGCGGACGGACAAGGCGGACGCCCTCCGGGAAGCCGCGACCAAGTTCGGCGCGAAGGCGCAGAAGGTGACGGCGTAAGGAAGGGGACTCCCTGCGGAAACAGGGAGTCCGTTTTTCGTTTTCCGTTTTTTGTTTTTCGCTTCGGGCCCGGAACGGGCCTGGTGACGGAAAGAACCCCCGCACCACGAAAAACAAAAAACGAAAAACGGAAAACAACACAGAAGAGACACGAAGAGAACAACTCACCCAGAGACACCCACCGGACATCCAGAGGAACCCCATGGCAACCACCAGCAAGAAGGCGCCCAAGAACGGGACCGCCCTGAAAACCGCCCCGAAGAAGACCGCCTTCACGGACTTCAAGGTGGCCGACATCGACCTGGCCGACTTCGGCCGCAAGGAAATCACCATCGCCGAGCAGGAGATGCCCGGCCTCATGGCCGTGCGCGCCAAGTACGGCCGGCAGAAGCCCCTGAAGGGCGCCCGCATCATGGGCTCCCTGCACATGACCATCCAGACCGCCGTGCTCATCGAGACCCTGGTGGAGCTGGGCGCCGACGTGCGCTGGGCCTCGTGCAACATCTTCTCCACCCAGGACCACGCCGCCGCCGCCATCGCCAAGGCCGGCATCCCGGTCTTCGCCTGGAAGGGCGAGACCCTGGAGGAGTACTGGGACTGCACCATGAAGGCCCTGTCCTTCCCTTCCGGCAACGGCCTGCCCCTGGGCCCGGAGCTCATCGTCGACGACGGCGGCGACGCCACCCTCCTCATCCACTGGGGCGTGAAGGCGGAGAAGGACGCCAAGTTCCTCGACCGCAAGCCCGGCTCCGAGGAGGAGGCCGTGATCCTGAAGCTGCTCAAGAGCACCCTCAAGACCAGCCCCGGCATCTGGAAGAGGTTCGCCAAGGACTGGAAGGGCGTCTCCGAGGAGACGACCACGGGCGTGCACCGCCTGTACCAGATGATGGACCGCAAGGAGCTGCTGGTCCCGGCCATCAACGTCAACGACTCGGTGACCAAGAGCAAGTTCGACAACCTGTACGGCTGCCGCGAGTCCCTGGCCGACGGCATCAAGCGCGCCACCGACGTGATGGTGGCCGGCAAGGTCGCCGTCATCTGCGGCTACGGCGACGTGGGCAAGGGCTGCGCCCAGTCCATGCGCAACTTCGGCGCCCGCACCGTGGTGACCGAGATCGACCCCATCTGCGCCCTGCAGGCCGCCATGGAAGGCTACAAGGTGACCACGGTCGAGGACGCCCTCGCCGAGGGCAACATCTTCGTGACCACCACCGGCAACGTGGACATCATCACCGCCGACATGATGTCGCGCATGAAGGACCAGAGCATCGTCTGCAACATCGGCCACTTCGACTCCGAGGTGGACGTGGCGGGCCTGCGGAGCTTCCCGGGCGTCAAGCACCTCAACATCAAGCCCGGCGTGGACAAGTACACCTTCCCCAAGGGCAACTCCATCTTCCTCCTGGCCGAAGGCCGCCTGGTGAACCTGGGCTGCGCCACGGGACATCCCAGCTTCGTGATGTCGACCTCCTTCACCAACCAGTCCCTGGCCCAGATCGAGCTCTGGACCAAGAAGCTGGCGGTGGGCGTGTACACCCTGCCGAAGCACCTGGACGAGGAGGTCGCCCGCCTGCACCTGGACAAGCTGGGCGTGAAGCTCACCAAGCTGACCAAGAAGCAGGCCGAGTACATCGGGGTGCCGGTGGAGGGGCCGTACAAGGCGAACCACTACCGGTATTGATCGGGAACAGCCAGAGAGCCCTGAGCCCGCGGGAGCGGGCAAAGGGATCCGGCGAAAAACGCCCGGCCTTCCCAGGTCGGGCGTTTTCGTTTATACGGGCGGCTGGGTCGGCTCCAGGGCCGTTCAACCGCCGCCGACAAGGCATCGGGGATCCAAAGAGTGGCCGGCAAGGGACAAGGCTTGTTCCCCGCCCCCGAGGAGTGACTTCCATCACTGCCCGGGTCATGCGGAATTGATTAATTTTGCGGAGGCCTGGCTCTCCGGAACAGCCACGCTTTTCCGAGATGGAAGCAGAAAGACGAAATGCCGGACCGAATATCATGAACCTTGATCCCTTCGGAAATCCCTTCCACCTCGGGTTCGGAACTTCCACCTCCGACATTTTCAAGCGCCCTCGCGGCGGGGCCATAGCCCGGCCCAAGCGGCCTACGCCCACCCCTGATCCTGATTCCGGTTCCCAACCCCTGGCGCCAATCGCCGAGGAGGAGGCTCAGCAGGAGGAGACGCAGGATCCCGGCGAAAAGGCTGTCCTCAAGAATCCGAAATGGGAAGTCGAGGACGTGGGCTTCAACGAAGAGACGGAAATCTCCGTGGAGGTCCGGCTCCCCGCGAGCCAGTCCCATAAGACGAAGGTCGAATTCGAGCTCTTCGCCAAGACCCCGGACGGGCCCGAGAGCATCTCCAAGTGCTCCGGGACCATCCTGGATGGAAAGGCCACGGGGAATATCCCCGTCTACATTCCCCAGTACAAGGATGTGGACGGCAACCTGCTGGCCAGGGTGCAATACTACTTCACCGCCAAACACAGCACCTCCGATCTGCTTGTGGACGATACCGTAATCAAGGAGGTGGATCACCTGGCCGACCGCCTCATCAAGAGCCATATCCTCGAGGACGTCACCTTCGCCACCGGCAAGAGTTTCATCGGCCCCAGGCATGCCGCCGCGCTCAAAGGCCTGGTCAAGCGTATCGCGGAATGGAAGA
>CBILQL010000410.1:0-5265 GCA_966238865.1 uncultured bacterium | reverse complement strand
CACGGCCAAGGAGCTGGGCCTCGACGTGGAGCGATTCAAGAAGGAGATGGCCCTCACGCCGGAAGTGGAGGCCATCCTCGACCGGGACATGGAGCTGGGCCGCAAGGTGGGCGTGGAAGGCACGCCGACGCTTTTCGTGAACGGCAAGCTGGCCCAGGATCGCAGCTTCGACTATTTCGCGCAGCTGATCCAGCGCGCCAAGAAATCCGGCTGACGGCCGGCAGGCATCGCGCGAGCATTGGCGCGGACATGGCGCCGCGGCTCCGGAAGTTCCGGATTTTCCTAACTCCGTCCCGGGTTTTCCGCCCGGGATTATTTTTGATTCGACGGAGCGGAAATTTATCTTGAGATAAAAAGCCCGACGCTTCGACCACCGAAAGGATTTCAATGTCTGCAGAAGGTAAGGATCCCCGAGGGGATTCCGAAGGATTCGACACGGACGAGCAGTTCCAGGATCATCCCGAACTGGCGCCCTCGGAGAACCGCGTCTCCATCGAGAACGTGAAGGACCTGGACGAGGAGGCTCGCAAGCGGTCGCTGGCCGGGGACCCCGTCGAGGATGCCGGGGACCGTCACCACAAGATCGAGCTGGAGTTCACGCGCAACAACGATTTCGCCGGCAACGAGGCCGCCCTTTCCACCGACGCGGACGATTTCAGCCGCGGATCCGGTTTCATCGGCGGCAAGCTGGTGGGCGAGGGCCAATCCGGCGAGGACTATTCGCCGGTCGCCGACGAGCCGCATCATCCGGCCGAGGGTTTCACGCCTTCGGTCGATCAGCTGCGCAACATCGAGGCCATCCGCCGCGAGGACGAGGAGAGCCTCGGGGACTGGTCCGCCCACCCCCGGGACCTGGAATCGGAAGTCTCCCAGGGCCGCGATTTCCCCCGGCCGGGACGGGCCACCGGGACCCAGGCCTTCGGCCGGGACATGGGCGCCACCGGTCTCGATCAGGAGGAGCGCGAAGAACAGGAGGCGGGTCCGGGCCGGCAACCGCCTACGGCGGAACAGAAGCTATGGGCTTCCATACTCCGGCGTCTGGGTGGAAGCTCCCCGGGTTCCGAAGAGAATCTGCAATTGGCGGCGATTTTCTCGAATGTTCAGTATCCAGCCGATCGTCCGACCGTGATGCAGAAGCTGGCACCGGGGGCGGAATTCCGTCTCAAGGAAGGCATCGAGGTGGACCTCAAGAAGGCCGTCGAGCAGTCGCGTATGAAAATTTTCCGGAATCTGGGAGATCTGGTGGATTCGGTGAAAGACGAATTGCGCCGGATGGAAAAGTCCGGGCTCACGCACCTGAAGTTGGCCTGAAAAGATCCGCCAGGTAAGGCATAAAAAACCCGCGAATTCAGCGAAATTTTGCCTTAAAAAAGAGGACGGCGGCTCCTCTCGGGGCCGCCGTTAGTGATTAGGCCGTTATTACCCGCGCAACGGACACTAATCGAGGGATCGGTCTAAATATAATGACCTGAAAAAAAAACGCAAAAACAATTTGCACAATTTTTCCACCCTTTTATCGGAGACCGGAACGGTTTGTTCCTCTCCGAAACGGGCGATTGCTTTCGAAAATAAAGAGTTTCCGGGGTTTGTCCGGGATTCCAGGGTGGCAGCTCGATCTCCCTAATCCCGGTACCGTATCTTGAGTTCTCAGCTTTCCTCTTCGTCCAGGCCCTGGGCCTTCCGGATCCGCTCCCGTCTTTCCTCCCGGCCGGTTTCCCGGTCATGGATGCGTTTGGCATCGCGAAACCAGGCGTCCCGTTGGGCGAAGGCCGGATGCACGGGGATGGGGCCGGGGTATTCGGCCTCCAGGTTGCGCATCGCCAGGTATTCCCGCGGCCCGGCGTAGCTGACGCATCGCCCGGCGCGTCCGCGGCGGGCGGCGCGCCCGGTGCGATGCACGTAATCCTTGTAATGCCGGGGCAGATCGAAGTTGACGATGAGATCGACCGCGGGCATGTCCAGGCCGCGTGAGGCCAGGTCGGTGGCCACCAGCACGCGGAAGCCGCCTGCGCGGAACTCCTGGTAGGCGGCCGCCCGCTCGGACTGGATCAGCCGGCCGTGCAGCACCCGGGCGTCCAGGCCCCTCAGCTTGAGCAGCCCGTTCAGGTGGTTGGCCTTCTCGCGGTTGCCGGTGAAGACGATGGCCTGGCCCTTCGCCGCGGAGAGCTCGGCGAGCAGCAGGTCGTTCTTCTTCCGGTCGGACTTCAGGAAGTAGAAGGCCTCCTCCATGGCGCGGGTGCCGGGCTCCCGCTCCACCGCCACGGCGGGAAGGCTCCCGAGCCCCAGGGCCTCGGCCAAACCGGCCGGCAGGCCGGTCCCGGCCGGCAGGCCGGTCCCGGCCTCCTGGTCGGTCGCCGACAGGAGGATGCGCTGGACGCCGGCGGGCAGCCGCTTCAGCACCGCCGCGATCTGCTCCGCGAAGCCCATGCCCGCCAGCTTGTCGAACTCGTCGAGGACCAGCAGGGATACGCGGCGCAGGTCCGCGGCGCCGCCGTCCATGAGGTCGAGCAGCCGGCCGGGGGTGGCGACGAGGATTTTCCAGGGGCGCGAGAGCAGCTCCACCTGGTCGTCGCGGTCGTGCCCGCCCAGGGCGGCCACGGCGCCGCGGCCCAGCGCGGCGTCCAGCTCCCGTAGCATCTGGATTACCTGGTAGCCCAGCTCCCGCGTGGGGACGAGGACCAGGGCCCGTCCCGGCCCCTCCTTGAGGGCCAATGCGGGCAGCAGGTAGACCAGGGTCTTGCCGGTGCCGGTGGGCGCCAGGGCCCGGAAGCCCTCCCCGGAGAGGGCCTTGGGCAGGCAGGCGGCCTGCACGGGCGTGGGCGCTGCGAAGCCGAGCCTGTCGACGGCCTTGCGGAGGGGAGCGGGGAGGAAGTCCCAGGGGGAGGGAGGAGGGGGGGAGGGGGAGGGAGTCAGCACGGGATGTCAGGTTTTTCGTTTTTTGCTTTTCGTTTTTCGTGGCGCATTAGGCGCCATGCGCCAGGCTTGGAACAAGCTCGTAGCGAAAAACGAAAA
This sequence comes from uncultured bacterium, assembly GCA_966238865.1. Taxonomy (GTDB): domain Bacteria; phylum Fibrobacterota; class Fibrobacteria; order UBA11236; family UBA11236; genus CBILQL01. The sequence continues at coordinate 2,253 of CBILQL010000410.1, read as the reverse complement.
ACAAAAAACCTCCCGAGAGGGGACTACGCGGCCGAACCATATCTCTTCGCGTACTTGTGGATCTCGCGCGTGTCCTTGACGATCTGCGCCAGCACGTCCGGGGTCACGGCCTGCTTGGGATCGTCGCCCATGCCCTTCTTGGGGTTGCAGTGGGTCTCCACCAGGATGCCGTCGGCGCCGTAGCCGGCGGCGGCCAGGCAGGCATGGGGCACGTACACGCCCTTGCCCACGGCATGGGAGGGATCGACCACCACCGGCGCCCAGGTCTTGTCCTTGAGGAGCAGGGTGATGCTCTCGTCGGGGGCGTTGCGGAAGCCTTCGATGGTGGGGACGGTGCCGCGCGGGCAGAGCATGACGTTCGGGTTGCCCTGGGCCACGATGTATTCGGCGGCCAGGATGAACTCGGACACCGGGCCCATGTGCATGCTGCGCTTGAGCAGCACGCGCGTGCCGCTGTCCTTGGTGAGCTCGCCCACCTGCTGGAGCAGTCGGTAGTTGAGGGCGCTGCGGGCGCCTATCTGCAGGGAATCCACCTTGGCGTCCACGCAGAGCTTGAGCTGCTCGAAGTCCATCACCTCGGTGTTCACGGGCAGGCCGGTCTGCTCCCGGGCCTCGAGCAGGATGGCGAGGCTGCGGGCGTCCCCCTGGAAGCTGTGGGGGGAGGTGCGGGGCTTCCACACGCCGCCGCGGATCATGTCGGCGCCTGCCTCCTTGATCGCGTGGGCGGTTTCCAGGAAGTAGCCCTTGTTGGCCGGATCGATGGTGCAATGCCCGGCGATCACGCAGAACTCCCCCGGCAGCGCCTTGTTCCCCACCTTCACGCGGTGGTGGGAGAGCTTGCTCTCCCTGGCCATCAGCTTGTAGGGGGCCTGGATGCGGTCGATGCGCTCGATGAAGGGCAGGCCCTCGATGCGGTTGATGAGGTCCGGGGAGGTCTCGTCGCCGAGGATGGCGTAGATGGACCTCTCATGGCCGTGGATGGGCTGGATGCGGACGCCGGCTTCGAGGGCGATATCCTCGAGTTCCTTGAATTCGGCGTCGGAAAGGCGGGGGTGCAGCGGGATGATCATACGGAAACCCGGTTAAATTAGCCATTTGCGGCCGGGAATCCAACGCGCGGGGAACCGGCCCCGCCGACCCCGGCGGCCTCCGCGCCGTTTTTTACCTTTTGGGACGTGGGCATAGGCGTCAAGGAAACCCAGGATATCATCCGCCAGGCGGCGGTACTTTCCCAGAACGAGCCGGACGTCCCGGCCAGGCTCGATCCCCTCGAGGCCGGGATGGCCACCGGGCCGCGGCAGCGCCGGCGGGCCCTGATGCGCCCCGGCGCGGCCCCAGACTACATCCGTCCCATCGAGCGTGAGGCGGACGAGTGGCAGCGCCTCGACGACGACATCTACAAATTCCTCCACCTGCGCCGGGATCAGTTCGGCCGCCTGGGCGACCCGCCGTCCCACCAGTTCATCGCCGAGATGGAGGCCCAACTGCGCTTCGCCGATCCCGAGTACGAGCTCGGGACCTATCTCGGCCTCCTGCGCCTGGCCGCCGACCTGGATCAGACCCGCCAGACCTATGTGACCGCCTCCGAGAAGGGGGCCTTCCAGGCCTTCGCGCGGAGGCTCACCCAGGGGCGCAAGGCGGGCGAGGCCTTCGATCCGGAGATGGTGAAGCGTTACCTGGATCTCATCGACGAGAACAACCCGGCTACCGCCCGCGCCCTCGCGGACTTCTTCCGCCTGGTGGCGCGCGCCGCCCGGCAGCCCCTGCTCGCGGGCATGAAGGAGGCCCCCTCCCTGTCCATCGCCGTGCTGCTCCAGGTGGTGGATCTCGCCACCCGCTTCAACCGGCGCTCGGAGGGCAAGCTGGAATTCCAGGCCGGGCCCGTGGACGTGTTCCTGGGCGCCCGCTCGGTGCTCTACAACCGCAGCGTCACCCAGCCCACCCTGTCCATGGTCAAGGAGCTGGTCCTGGACGAGACCGGCCTCTACCATGACGACCTGATGGAATGGCTCCAGAACGTCGGCATGTTCGGATCGGAGATGACCCTGCTGATGCCGGCCTCCCTCACCGAGGAGGGCTTCGCCCTGCAGGGGGGGCGGATGTCGGCGGTGGAGATGGTGATGGCCGCGGGCGATCGCATGTACCGGACGCCGGCCCTGGCCGGCCGCGCCATGCAAACCCTCTCCGACGCCATGCTGTTCAAGATCCAGCAGCAGGACACCCACAAGGACATGCAGGTGCAGGGCATCCTGG
>CBILQL010000409.1:0-5268 GCA_966238865.1 uncultured bacterium | reverse complement strand
TGGAAGGTCCATTCCGGATCTCCGGCCAGGGAGGCGGGCTGCTCGTGCCAACCGTCCTTGATGATCAGGTCGGTGCGCCCGTCGCCGTTCACGTCCCCGGCTCCCGTGCCATGGGTGTTGGCGCAGGGCTGCGAGGAAATCCTGTGGAAGGTCCAGGCGCTGGTCGGATTGCTCCAATTCGCCGTGACATATCCGTACACGCCGTTGCTCAGCCCCACGAAATCCGGCTTCTTGTCCCCGTTCATGTCCGTGAACAGCGGGTTCTCGCCGTCAATCCGGGAAAAGGCGCTGCGGGACTGCCAGAGGGAGGTGGTGTTCTTCGGGTTCTCGTACCAATAGCACCTTCCGTTCCCCGCGGAATTGATGATGACCTTGTCGTCCCATCCGTCGCCGTTGACGTCATACCCGAACTCCTGCCAGACGGCCGCCCAGGCGTTTTCCAGGTTGGTCACTTCGGCGAAGTTGGCCACCTGGTATTTATCGGTGAAGGTGGGACCTTTATACACATAGCTTCCGGAGGTGACGTCCAAGTGGCCATCATGGTTGAAATCCCCGTAGGCGACCGCTTCCGTGAAGTACTTGGTGGTCAGGGTGACCTTGTTGAATTTGACCTCGGCGCTGGAGGCGGCCTGGCACGGCATGGAAAGCAGGGCCATGGCAAGAGCCGGTATTCCCAGATTGAAAGTCCCGTTTTCCAGATTTCCGCGTGAAACCATCGTGGCTGGCCCCCGTTCGACGTATTGCATGGATAGGGAAGCACTTGCCGGCCCAACTCCGGCAAATGTCCGTTGGTCCATCCAATCTATCTCCCGATGCCGACTCCGACATGGAGGTTCTGCGCTTGAACGGTCCCTTTTCCCGTCGTTGAACCGCCGGAACGGAAAAAGGCCCAGTCTGGGAAACCGCGCATTTTTGGATGCCGGTCGGGATGGCGGGATTTGAATCTGCAATTTTCGCCGAATTTCCACTGAATTCAAGGAGTACCTAACTCTGCCGTAAATAATCCTGAGCTCCTTTCGACGTTGAGGATTGCGCGTTTGCACCGGGAAATGTATAATATGTACATAATTGTATTTTTGTACAATTTGTCATCAGCAGCGAGGTAATCATGACTAGCGTTTCTGTAGCACAAGCGCGGAAGGACTTGGCCGACCTTGTCAGCCGAGCGTCCTATGGCAAGGAACGAATCGTGGTGCAGAAGCATGGGAAGCCGGCTTGCGCCATCATCCCTATCGAGGATTTGAAGGCGCTGGAGGAATGGGAGCGCCTGGAAGACAAGTCAGATTTGAAGGCAATTGAAGACCGCAAGGGTGAGCCCTCCCGTCCCTGGGAGGCTGTGAAGCGGTCCTTGTCCGGTGGCACGAAGAAGAAGGCACGGGCGGCCTGATTGGCTTACCGGATCGAAGTGCAGCGGAGCGCCGAGAAGGAGTTGACTGCGCTCTCATCGACTTTGCAGGCGAGGATTATCAAGGCGATTGAGGGGCTCGCGGCGGAACCTCGCCCGAATGGGTGCAAGAAACTAACCGGTTCTAAGAACGCATATCGTGTCAGGGTAGGCGATTACCGAATCGTTTATGAAATCTATGACGGTATTTTGCTAGTTGTCGTGGTTCGGGTAGCGAACAGGCGCGAGGTGTATCGGAATTAAATCCCGCCAATGCAGTTTCCTTGTTTGTCCGGTGGACAGGTCGAGCCCTGCGATACAGGGCGCGAAATGCGAAGCCCCCTCGGGAAGGGGCCTCGATTCAAAAAAAGTCGATTGGGATGGCAGGATTTGAACCCGCTAGAGTTGGCGGCTATTTCCAGGTCTCGTGGTACCGGGGTTGTCCTGGGTAAGGCACCTTGACCGTGTAAATCGTATTCGTCCAGGACTCGGTGATATAGAGGGTCCGATTATCCTTGCCGCCGAATATCGCATAGGTCGTTCCCGTACCTGCCGGAACCTTGATGAAGTCCAGGGTGAACCCCATCGGATCGAGCACATAGACTCCGGACGCGTCGAAGCTCGCCTGATAGATGTTCCCTTTCACATCCAGGGAGAGGCCATCCGGGCCCTGGCCTCCGGAAAACTGGCTCATGACGTAACTATCCCCGATTGTGCCGTCCGGATTGATCGCGCATTTCAGGAGCCGGTTCCGGTTGCACTCTCCGATGTATAGATACTTCCCGTCATTGGAAAGATTGATTCCGTTCGGGAACGCCAGGTTATTGAACAGCTGGGTCAAGGCGCCCGTCAACCGGTCGTAATAGTAGACGGCCCCGGTAAGGTTCTGCAATCCGGTTCCCCAGGGATCGGTGAAATAAATATTGCCCTTCGCGTCGATGACCAGGTCGTTGGGCCCGTTGAGTTTCTTGCCGTCATACTCCGTGACGAGCGTCGTGACCGCCTTGGTCCGCGGGTTCAGGGAAATCAATCCTCTCTGGCGATGGCAGATGATCAATTGGCCGTCCCGATCGAACGTCATTCCATTCGGCCCCCATTGGTATCCCGTATCGAAAAATCTTTCATACCTGCCGCGGGCGGTAATCCGCGAAATCCAACCGCTTCCGATTTCGACGAACCAGAGATTGCCTTCCTTATCGAATACCGGGCCTTCGATGAAAACGCCTTCGGGCAATTGAGCGAATATTTCGACCTTCTTGTCGGCTTTCCCGAAGAAAGCGTTTTGCTCCTTGGCGAAGCATCCCAAGGCTGCCGTCAACGCGATGGCGGTTGCGGCCAACGATTGTCTTTTTTTCAATGCGAACATCCGGACCTCCTATGAATGGTTTGTTGAAAGAAGACGCTATTCCGGGAACCAGGAAGAATGGATGTCCAATAGTAGTATTAATCGCTACGGAAAATATTCTCACATTTCCCTCCGATTGCACGGAGTCGCGCTTTCTTGAAGACGGATAAAAACGGAAAATGGAAAAGATCGGAAGTTGATCGGCTAGAACCGGGAAGGATGGATATTCAGAGACGTCACAGACAGGGCTTGAAGATTCCGAACGCAGCCTCCATGCGCTGCGCCGCCTCCGAGGCCCCGCCTTCCCGTCCTCGGGCTTCCAATCCGGTCACGAGCTCCCGCAGCGCGTCCAGATCCTCCCGTCCAAGCCTCGTGAAGTCCGGCACCCGCGCCCCAGCCAAATCCTTCGGCTCTATCTTCTCCAGCCCGGCCCCGTATTCCCGCGCCGTCGCGCGCACGCCGGCCCGGCCCGCTGCCGTGAGCAGCCAGGCGAAGAGGGCCTCCAGGTACGGCTCGGCGCCCGGCTTCGGGTAGAGGCAGTGGAAGGCGGTGAGGTTGCGGACCCCGGCGCGGTTGAGCACGGGCTTGAGGCCGCCGCCCCGGTTGAACACCGAGACCCACAGGGGGGCGGGAGGGCGGTTCTCCAGGGCGTACCAGGGGGAGCGATGGCGGGTGAGGAAGCGGCGATGGGCCCCGGCCCGCAGGCCCGCCCGCAGGTAGGCCGCCACGGCGGGATCGCCTTCGCGCCCCACGGCGTCGAGCAGCCAGGCCTTACGGCCCCGTTCCCGCAGGGCCTGGAGGTCGGAGGCTCCGAACACCGGGCCTTCCGCGTCCCGGGCCTTGGCCACGCAGGGCAGCAGGCCGCTTTCCGGCAGGCCGGCGCGCAGACGGCCCGGTTCGTCCAGGACGAAGAACTCGTTGCAGCCGGTGGCGATGCCCCGCAGCACAGTGGCGAAAGTCTCCAGAGGGATCAGGCCACGGTATATCGCCTGGGACGTCCCCTGCCAGTATCCCTTCCATTTCGCCGAAGGGTCCAGGTCCGCGCTGGGGACGATCCGCGGCGGGACCGGACCGGGTGCGTCCGACCCGGATGCCTGGCCGGCACGAGACGCCGCGGCGGGGGGACATCCTTTGGCGCCGATATGGGCCCGGTACAAGGCCGACAGGTCGCCGTCCGGACCGGCCCGGTGGAAGGCCACGTCGCCGGCCTTCCCGTCGCGGCCCAGCAGCAGGATGCAGGCGGTGGTGACGGCGCCGGCGAAGACCCCGCGGGCGGAATCGAACACCACGGCGTGTCGCAGGACGCCGGCGTCCAGGAGGTAGGCCTTGATCCGCTCCCCGTATCCGGCGTTCAGGAACTCCCAGGGCAGGATGAAGGCGGCGCGGCCGTCCTCGGCGAGCTGGTGGACGGCCTTCAGGAGGAACAGGCCGTGGAGGTTGGTGAGGCCGCCCAGGCGCACCCCCATGCGGTCCTCGAGGGCCTTGAGGCGCGCCCCGCGGCCGGCGTACTCCTGGAAGCGCAGGTAGGGGGGATTGCAGAGGACGCCGTCCCAGCGCGCCTCCCAGTCGGAGGCGAGGAAGTCGGCGCGCTCGACGCGGACACCCAGGCGCTCCGGCAGGCCGGCCAGCACGGCCTCCGCCCGGTCCGCGAGGAGGGGGTCGATCTCGTAGCCGGAGAGGCGGTGGGCATGCGGCGAGGCCGCGGCCACGGCGCGGGCGAACACTCCGAGCCCCAGGGCCGGGTCCAGCAGGGATTCAGCGCGAGGGCCGTCGAGGACCCAGCGGGCCATGAAGGCGGCCAGCGGGAAGGGCGTGAAGAACTGGGCGAAGCGCCGGCGGCGGGCCGGATCGGCCTCGGCGACGTAGGCGATCTCGGGCGCATCGCCGATGCCGGGACCCCCGCGGCCGCAATCGACCGTCCCGGGATCGGCGGCGGAGGGACTCCGGACGGCGGGCCCGCCCCCGGAGGCCGGAGCCGGAGCCGGCGCAGGCGCCGGGACCGGGGCCGGCGAAGCGGACCGGTGCGGCCGCCCCCGCTTCAGAACTTCCGGTACCGGTAACGTCCGCGTTCCCATTTATGCAGGATCTTCTCCATCATCTCCAGATCGGCCACGCGCGACTTCAGCCCGCGGACCTCGTCGCGGGTCTGATCGATCTCCCGGTCCTGGGACTTGTCGATGCCGCCGCTGCCGATGAAGGCGCGGATCCGCTCCAATTCCTGCTCGTCGAACCAGGCGCCGTGCTCGCCGCACCAGTCGATGACGACCCCGGACACGGCCCGGAAGTTCCGGCGCACCATGAGCCCCTTGCAGCGCGGGCACGGGATGTAGGCGGTCCGGGCCTCCATCGGCCCCCGCCGGTAGACGTAGGGCACCCCGGGGTCGAGCAGCACGCTGCGCTCCGAGGTCAGCTTCTCGAACTCGGGCTTGTCCAGCCACAGCCCGCGGCAGCGCGGGCACACGTCGATGACCTCCCCCAGGTATTCGGTCTCCTGGAGGGCGCATTTGCAGAGGGGGCAGTCTATGGCGGCGTCATGGAC
>CBILQL010000408.1:0-5283 GCA_966238865.1 uncultured bacterium | reverse complement strand
CACCGAGGCCTTCGGCATCCGCGGCGCCGTCATCAAGGACGAGATCATCCCCAAGATAAAGCAGGTGGCCGCGGAGAAGGGCCTGGCGGTCATCGACCTGCACACGCCGTACCAGCCGTACCAGGGCCTCGTGCCCGACGGCGTCCATCCCAACGCCGCGGGGCTGGACACCCTGGCCCATATCCTCTACCGCGCCTTCAAGGACGCCCCGGTCTCGGCGCGCGGCCCGGAAGCTTCCGCGCTACCCGCGGCCCGTCCCCGCGGCATCCAGGTCCCCGCCAACCCCCTGGCCCCCTTCGGCATCGACGCCGCCGGCCGCCGCTACGATCGCCCCGGCGGGCCCTGAGGGGCGGGTCGGGAATCCGGGTCCGGCGGAGGGAGAGCGGCCCGGCGGAGGGAGAGGCGCATGGGAATCAAGGTCATCGTCACAGGCGCCACGGGCATGGTCGGCAAGGCCGTGCTCCTCGAATGCCTGGACAGCCCCGAGGTGGACAAGGTCCTCGCCGTCAACCGCCGGAGCATGGGCCTCTCCCATCCCAAGCTCGAGGAGGTCCTCCACAAGGACTTCCACGACCTCGGCCCCGTCGAAGGCCGCCTCGCCGGGTACCAGGCGTGCTACTTCTGCCTGGGCGTCTCCTCGGCGGGGATGTCCGAGGCGCAGTACACCCGCCTCACCTACGACCTCACCATGGGCTTCGCCCGCGCCCTGGCGCGCCTCAATCCCGGCATGACCTTCTGCTACGTCACCGGGGCCGGCACCGACAGCACGGAGAAGGGCTCCATGATGTGGGCCCGGGTGAAGGGACGCACCGAGAACGGCCTTCTGGCCATGGTCTCCGAGTCCGGCGCGCCGGGCACCTTCGGCGCCGCCTACATGTTCCGCCCCGGCTTCATCCGGCCCATGCGCGGCGTGAGGTCGAGCACGCCCCTGTACGCGGTCCTCATCACCCTGTTCCGGCCCCTGTTCCCGCTCGTCCTGCGCCTCTCGAAGAGCGCGACCAGCAGCGAACGGATGGGCTGGGCCATGCTCAAGGTGACGCTGGACGGGTTCGCGAGGCCCCACGTGGAGGGCCCGGACATCAACGCCCTGGCCGCCGCCTGGCGGGACCGCTGACCGACGGCGCCGGGCCGCGGCGCCACAATAAAGTGGAAGAGTTCCTGAGCTATGCCACCGGTGGGGATCTGAATTCCAGCACTACAATCGATACCGATGTCCGCGAGTACGACTACCTTTGGAGTTGGGGGACCGTCTATCCCGTCTATGGCGCGGCCCGCAATTTCGGCCGCTGGTCCCTCTACCTGCAAGGCGTCAGCCTCGTCTCCCTGCATGCCGGCGTGAGCTGGTCCCTGCTGCCGCCTCGACACGAAAGCCATCGCCGCCAGGCCGGTGGCCGGTTTCCATCTCGTATTTTGGCGAAGTTCGGATTCCCGACAGGGGCGGAACTAGTGATTCCTTGGCCGCCTCGCCTTCAAGCTGTCCGGATCGATGCCTTTGGAGGCCAGCACGTAATCCAGCTCGTCCCTTCCGAGCGGATTCATGGAGATCTTGAAGGCGGTCGCGAAGGCGATGGCGTAGAAGACGACGTCGATGACCTCGAAGCTTTGGAAATAAATCGCCGCGATTTCACCGTAGTCCGCCATGAGCAGGATTTGGGAGAAGGGGATTCTCGCGCTCGCGGCCCCGAAGAAGAGGAGGCAGAAAAGCATTCCCAGGAAGCAGCTCATCAATGCATAGGCCCCGCCGGTCAACCCGAAAATCACGCCGGTACCTTTCCCGAAGACTTTCACCGCGAATCCGACCAACAGGCCGAGGCCGATGGCGAAATACCCGATGATCAAGTGCGAGAAATAGGTCACCAGGCCCCAGATCAGGGCGCCGAGGAGCCCGGACACAAGGCCGGCGATCTGCGCCGCGGCGATACTGCCATCACGGCCATGCGCCAGGAGATCGCGATCATGCTTCTCGATGGGATCAATGGCATCGGTCATCGTGCGCCTCTTTCCATTCCGATCGAGACCAGGTTGGTACCGACCTTGCTTTTCCGTATCAAATGGTTCGCGGGAATACGATGCGAAAATAGGTAACTTGAAACGGAGATCACGTCAACCATCACTGCGGAGGCGGAGCCGTAAATAGCAAAAACGCCCGCCAGGTTCGCCTTGCACGGCCCCTCCACGGGAACCGTACATGGTCGCAGCAGCGTTGCTTTTATATGTATAGGAGCATGAAAGTCCAGCTGATCGCACTCTGCATCCTTTCGTCGCTCCCATTCGCCCAGCAAAACGGAAAATGGGAAGCCACGAATTTCAACTATGCAGCCAACACGTCCCGAATCAACGATATCTTTTTTCTGCATCCCGATCTGGGCTGGGCCGTCAATGGCATAGGCCAAATCCATAAGACCACGAACGGGGGGATGACCTGGACCAAGCAACTGGATAAAACGAACCTTACCCATTTCCGGTCGGTGGGTTTTTTCGATTCGTTGACCGGGTTCGCAGGCGCCCTCGGTTGGGGGGATACGGTCGGACATCCGAATGATTCGAAGGATACCGTAATCCTGTATAAGACGGTCGATGGCGGCGTCAACTGGCTGCCGGAGCCGCAATTGACCAGCAGTTCGATTCGCCGCGGCTTTTGCGGCATGCAGGTATTCAACGATTCGATCATCTATGCCGTTGGCCGGGTGCGTGGCCCCGCATGGTTCTATAAGACGACGGATCGCGGGAAAACGTGGATCGCGAAAGACATGAACGGCTATGCGGCGGGGTTGGTCGACGTCCATTTTTTCACCCGGGACAGCGGTTTTGCCGTCGGACTTACGAATAAAACCCATGAACAATCACGGGCGATAATCCTGAAAACCGCCGACGGCGGCGATACCTGGGATACAAGCCACGTCTCTGCTCGAACGAATGAATGGGCATGGAAAATCGTGTTTCCTTCCCGGAAAACGGGCTATGTCAGTTTGCAGAGGAATAGCGGCATTGCTCCCGTGTACATCTTGAAAACGACCGACGGCGGATTGACTTGGAATCCGAAGCTATTCTCCTCCACCGGATATTTCGTGCAAGGGATCGGTTTTCTCAATGACTCCCTCGGATGGGCGGGCGGCTCCTCGGTGCAACCTAAGCAGACAACGGATGGCGGGGAGACGTGGACGCCGCTGAGCATCGGGAACAGCTTGAACCGATTCCGGAAAATCAATGATTCGCTCATGTATGTTTCGGGCGCGGGCGTGTGGAATTATTCTCCCGGCCCATCCATCGGCATCAGAAAACCCATCGATTCCCCGCGGAAGCCTGCGGGAGAAATATTCATTTCCGTTCTGTCCAAATCGCAGACAAAAGTCCGGTTTTCGATTCCGGAGGCCGGATACGTCACGGTTTCCGTGTACGATATGAAAGGCTCCCTGGTGCGCACGCTGTTCGGAAACTATACGAGTCAGAAGTCGATCACCCTCGCTTGGGACGGCAAGAACGACGCCGACGAAGACGTCCCTGCCGGCAGGTACGTCATCAGCGTGCAGACAAAAAAAGCCGCGGAATCAAAGCCGATGATCTTGAAGCGGTAAGCGGCTGGAGGCGGCCCAGGGCATCTACAGGCACAATCGCGCTATTCCGGGGAAGTCCGCTGCGTCGAGTCAGGATCGGGACGGTAAGGGGGGCCTGGAAGCTATAGTCGTTCCAGGAGTACCGTCTAGACGTCCCCAAATCCATCTCTAATATGAAGGTTTAGCTTCACGCCAAGGCGCCAGACGGCCCTGAACGTATTTCCCAAGCCGATGCATGGAGGAATATGGCAAGCTTAGTCAGGGAGGCAGGGGCGGGCCGAAACGCTGGGGCCCCATTACCGACCGGTTTCTATCTTCGCCCATTTCAGTCCACGGCCATCCACCATCCAAGCGGCCCATTGTTCGTCTCCCACGGTTCGTGCCGCCCTCAGGAGCTTAACGGGCGACTTTTCCTGGGAGAGCAGCGACCAGGTTTCGCTTCCCGGTTGCTGGGATAGGATACCGTTTCCGCTCACGACTACCAGGGCCCATTGGCCGTCGGCACGCGTAAAGAGAGAGGCTTTCTCCGGTTTCATGCCTGGTCGAAGATTGATGGAGCGCTGCTGAGGTGCTTTTTCTTCCTGGAGTTGAATCAACTCCAGGACCTTCGGATTTTTGGTGGGGAAAAGGATTGCCAAGGGCGTCGATGGACTCTCTGGCCTATGAGATGGGTCCCATTGTATGGCAAGCGCTTCCCGGGAATCTTTCCAAATAAAAGAGGCTTTTCCCGCATGCACTGTTTGGGTTTGGGGGTCCCATCCGAATTCTTGTGTCCAATATTCGATTTCCTTCCCGGCCATGGCGAGCTTTGCGTAGGCGACTACAAGTCGGGTAGTGCCGCCCATTTGAACCCAGCAATGGGAAAATTGCCCCGGTAAGGCATTTTCGAAATTTTTTCTTCCTACAGGCAGTATTTTTCCATCCCCAACTTTGAAGAAATGGATGTCAGTAATACCGGACTTCGACTCGCCCTTGGACGCGAATAGCGAGTGATCCTCGCCATCCAGGTAGATGCCGGACTCCAACAATTGGGACCCGCCAATCCCTTTGGCGTTTCCATGACATACAGCAATTGGCTCTCCGGAAAACCGGATGGCTCGAAGATTTTCAGATTCCTTCACCAACATCCATTCGCTATTTGTGGAACCAGATAGTTTGGCAAATGATATCGAGGAGATTTTTTCCGGCTCAGGTGAATCCTGGCTTTCCACGCTCAAAACCTCAGTCACATCCCTGTAGGTTCCCGAGGCCGGGTGTGTACCGCTCGAAATGCGAGTCCAAAGCTTGAATCCCCCATCCGGCTCGCGATTGAGAATGGTGGACTGCCAATGCTGACCTCGCGAGTCGAAACGAAGGAGTGTCGTTCCGAGTTGCCATGGAGTGATAACCCCGGGCTTCCATTCACTTCGTAGGAAATCCTTTGCATTGAGTTTCCTCGCCGCACGAATGTTCCAAGTACCTGGCTTCAGGGTTTCCGGCAGGTATTCGGCAATATCTTCACGATCAATATCTTCCTCTCCGGGCTTTAAGATCAGGGGATCCGCATGATAACGAGGTATGTCGTCTTTCGAGCGGCTTGCCAAGGCGTTTTTGGAAGAAGCCGTTAGTATTTCTTGTTCAAGCCCTTGAGGGGAGAATTCAAATTCGTTGGCAAATGAGAATGCTTCCTCGGTAAGGGTCAAGGTGGTTTTTCCCGTGTTCCTGACCTTGACTTCCGCCATAATGCGGG
>CBILQL010000407.1:0-5291 GCA_966238865.1 uncultured bacterium | reverse complement strand
GCCATATCCGGTTCCAATATACATCCCAGTTTTTAACTTTCCGGAGGAATCGATGATGCCGGAAACCGCCGAAACGCCCGACATCCGCCAGCTTCCCAGCCTCCTCACGCTGCTCGACGACGACAGCCCCAAGGTGAGGGACAAGGTGTGGGATCTGGTCGCGACCAACGTGTCCGCATGGGAAACCCCCTTGCGGCAGCGGCTGAACACCTTGGCCGGAGGTTCGCGCAAGCGGCTGAAGGAGCTGCTGGACGCGCGGGAGAAGGAACGCTTCCGCGAGAATTGGAACCATTGGCGCGACCTGCCGGACGAACTGGACAAGCTGGAGACCGCCTTGACGACCCTGTCCGGATTCCTGGGCAGCCAGGCCGGCGAGGACCCGGACAGCGGCCCCGGAGTGCCGGAGCTGCTGGACCGCCTGGCGCGGGAATTCCGGGCTTCGGGCGATCTGCTGATCCCCAGCCGCCTGGCGCGTTTCCTCTTCCATGCCAAGGCCCTGCGCGGAGCGGACACCGATTATTACCACCCCCGCAACAGCGATCTGGCCCATGTCCTCCGCACCGGCCGGGGCATCCCCATCTCCCTGGCCTGCATCTTCATGCTGGTGGGCAGGCGGGTGGGCCTGGACATCGCGGGGTGCGACGTGCCGGAGCATTTCCTGACCCGGGCAGAGGAAGGCGGAGAGGCGGTCATCATCGACTGCTACGACGCCGGACGGGTGCTGGGCCGGGACAGGCTGGGCCAGCTGGAGAAGAAGTACGCCCCCGACTTCAACCGCCTCCTCAAGACCCGGGCCTCGGCCGAAAGCATCGTGGCCCGGGTGCTGCGCAACCTGATCAACGCCTTCCACCTGGCGGGCGACAAGGAGTCCAGCGAATTCGCCTGGACCCTGGCCGAGGATTTGCGCGGCGATCGGGACCGTATCCCCTGAGCCCACCGGACCGCCGGGGGCGCCGAAGATGCGAGGCCCTCGGGGCTGCCGGCCGGCGCCGGGCCGATATTCCGTCCTACCAGTATTCCTCGGTGTGCAGGCTTCCCGGATTCTGCGTCGAATAGGCCGTGTATCCGAGGGGCTCCAGAATTTTCCCCACATCGTGGATCATGGCGGGATTTCCGCACAGGAATACCGATGTCCGGGCGGGATCCCATTCCACCTCCATCCTGTCCTTGAGCAGGTCGGACTGGAAATACTGGGTGATTCGTCCCACGTCGCCGGTCCACCAGGGATCCTCATTGGCCCGCGTGATGGAGGGGACATACTGCACCCGGGGCAGGAAGCGGGAGTACATGCGCAGTTCGTCCAGGTAGCCGAGCTCCCAGCTCCGGGGCGCGCCATGGAGGATCACGAAACGGAACGGGTAGGGGCGGACGGAATGATGCCGCATCATGGACACGTACGGCGCCAGTCCCGTGCCCGTGGCGGCGAGCACCACGGTCTTGTGGTCCTTCGGAACGGTATCCAGGGTGAAGAAGCCGCGGATCTTGTCGCCCACCATCAGCCTGTCCCCTGGTTGTGCCTGCACCAGGCGCGGCGTCAGCGATCCGTTGGCGACCACGGAGACGTAGAATTCGAGCAGGTCGGGCTCCAGGCCGCTGGAGGCGATGGAGTAGGCCCTCAGAATCATCCTATCGGGCTTGCTCTCCTTGAATTCGGGATCGCTGCCCGCGCGGCGCGCGATATTGGACGAGAGGCCGAGCAGGACGTATTGGCCGGAAGTGAACGGAGGGGGGGGCTTGTCCGGCCGCACCTTCAGGATGAAGAGGTCCGGGGTGAGGGCCTGCCTGGCGACAACGGTGGCGTTGTACTTCTCGGAAACACTATCCATGGGTGGCCTTTGCGTTGGCGTGAGGAAGGGTTCCGATCTACAATGTATCTCTCTTTGACCGGATCGCGGACCGCTGACATCCTGTCGGCAGCCTCCGCTTGCTCCAACCGGGAACTTTGACTATCGTGCTAGGACGTCCATGTCCACCTATGTCATAAACAACCGCATCCCGCGCTTTCCAATCCGCGATCACTATCCGGACAAGTCCATGCTGCAAAAGAACTTGGAAGAAGTCTTTCAAGTATGGTTGAAGGAGCGCTTCATCTCCAATCTCGGACGCCGGAAGGCCTGTTCCCAGCTCTACGACTTTTCCGTGTGGATGGGCGACAAAGGGAAAGTCGTGGAGGCATCCCGGGGGATGGATTTCGAGTCCTGGTGCCGGGAAGGAGGCGCACCGCCCCAAAGCGATTGGGGGGATTTCCTGCGCTATGCCCGCCGTCGCGTGCGCGACCTGGAATGGGACCTCCAGCAGGAAGACGCGGCCCTTTAATCGAATCGGCCCCTTTGATCGAATCAGGAAAAGGGTCCCGGATCCACGCCCGCCAACCCTTCCTGCCCCGGTTCTTTTCGTCCGTTATGGCAGGCTGTTGCGTCCTTCGGGATCCCAGCCGACATCGGGAGTGGGCAAATCGCTTTCCCGGACATCCTGCTTCAGTTTGTGAATCTCTTCTTCTAACTCATTGATTTTGCGATAGAAACCTCGGCTCGCCTCTTTGTATTCCTCAAGTTCCTTCTCCAGGAAGGCCAGCTTGATTTCGACTACTTCCAGGCGCTTTTCCGCGGCATTCTCCGCGGACTCCGGGGACGGTTTTCCCATGGCCCATTTCCTTTCACGTGGAGCCCATAACAGAATGGTCGGTTAGGGGCTCTTGCCCTCCAGAATTTACCTTTCCGCTCCGGAGGCGGTATGGCTTATAAGGAAAAGATATTGGCCCGCACACAGGAAGCCGGGAATCTGATTTGCGTTGGCATGGACCCGGTGAGCGGGAAAATCCCCGGGACAGGCCCCCTGCCGGAGCGCATCAAGCGTTTCTACAGCGAGATGCTGGATGCCATGCTGGCCCGGGATCTGCTCCCCGCCGCCGTCAAACCCAACAGCGCCTATTACGAATCCCAGGGATTGGCTTGCCTGGAGGTGCTCAAGGAGTTGATAGACGCCTTCCGCGGCGCCGGGGTGCTCGTCATCCTGGATGCGAAGCGGGGGGATATCGCCAGCACCTCGGGGGCCTATGCCAAGGCGGCCTTCCAGGTCTTCGGCGCCGACGCCGTCACGGCTGCCCCATATATGGGCATCGATACCCTCAGGCCCTTCCAGGATGCGGCCAGGGAAAAGGAGAACGGGACCTATGTCCTGGTGCGCACATCCAACCCCAGCGCCCGGGATTTCCAGGAGCTGAAGGTGTCTTCCGGCGACGATGCGCCCCGGCCCCTGTATCGGGTGGTGGCGGAGAAGCTCGCCGACTGGCAGGACGGCAGCCTCGGGGCGGTGGTGGGGGCCACCGCGCCCCGCGAGCTGCGCGATCTCCTCGCCTATTGGGTCGGCCGCGGCAAGGATTGCCCGGTGCTCATCCCCGGCATCGCCGTGTCCGGCGTATCCGGCGGCCAGACGGGTAGTCTCGAGGACGTGCTGCAGGCCATCCGCGACTCGGGCAGCGAGCCGGGTCTGCACCTCGTCAACAGCTCCTCCGGCATCAACTACGCCTACGAGAAGTATCCGGACCTCAAGCCCGCGGAAGCCTCCCTGCGGGCCCTGGAGGAGTTGGTGGAAGCCTGCGGCCCCGTATAGGCCGCCTCTAGGCAGCCTATTCCGCCTATGCCGCCTGGTCAACCCAGCCGGCCTGGTCCGCAGGGGCGCCCGGCCGTCCGGAATCGGCCGTCACTCCAAGCGCATGCGCAGGGCCCGGTTGCCGGCGGCGCCCTGGATGTCGATCAGGTAGAGACCGGATGCGGGCGGCTCGAAAGGCAGCTCCAGGGAAGTCGCCGGGCTTCGCGCGGCATCGGCGCCGCCGGACATCCACCGGAAGCGCGGCACTCCCCGCGCGTCGAAGATCCGCACACCGAGTATCCCGGTCTCCGATTCCACGTGCAGTCGGCCCTTCGAGTACCGGGCGGAGTACGGCCCGTACGGCCGCAGGTGGGGCGGCCTGGCGCCGGGCCCGGAAATCGAGAGCGGCCCCGCCTGGGAATATTTCTTCATGAAGGCCCACACCTCCTCGCTGGAATTGATGTCCGGGCCCGTCGAATAGCCGTGTCCCATGCCCGCGATGGTGAGCGAGACGATCTCGCTCTTGTCGCACGGCGACCAGATCTGCTGGGTCACCTTGGAGTTCGCCCGGGTCGCGGGATACGGCTTGACCGTCTCGGGCGTCTGGGGGCATCCGTTGCGGGTCGCCCAGCCCTTGAGGACGTTGGCCAGGCGCCCGAAGTCCACCACCGAGTCCTTGTCGCCGTGGATGTGGAGGATGGGCATGGGGCGCGAGCTGTTGTGGGGATCGTTGCCCAGCAGGAAGCCGGCCACCGGGCCGATGGCGGCGATCCTGTCGGCCGCGCGGTTGGCGAGGTGGTAGCTCATCATGCCGCCCATGGAGAATCCGGTGGCGTAGACGCGCGCGCGGTCGATGCCGTAGCGCGCCGCGGCGCTGTCGATGATGGCCAGGATGAAGTCCACGTCCGTGGCTCCGCTGATGTCCCAGCGGTTCTGGAGTCCGTCCGGGAAGGCGACGACGAACCTGTCCCGCTGGGCGATGGTCTCGAAGCGGGACATGCTGCGCTGCTGCGACCCGGTCCCGGACAGGCCGTGCATGGAAATGACCAGCGGGGGGGAGACGGCGTCGGGAGGGGCGTAGATCAGGGACGTGCGCGCCTGGGTCCCGACGGTGAGGTTCAGGGTGGAGCTCTGCGCCTGCGCGTTCCCGGCCAGACCGACCGCGGCGAGGAGCATTCCCAGGGTGCGAAGCATGGCGGGCCTCCTTGGTTTCCCGGGTGCGACGTTCCGTTGCGGTGCAATGTAGCCGCGCCCGCCGGCCCCGGCACGGGCTTTTTCGCGCCGAAGCCGGCGGATTCCGGGAGGATGCCGCGCGCCGCGGATTCAGGCGGCCCGGGCGCGGGACGGGGGCGACGGGAACGCGGCGCTCCGCGGATCTGGGCGCGCGGAGCGGCGTGGTTCCCAAAAACGGCCGAAGGCGACGGCCGCTTCAGCCGCTTCAACCGGCCGGGTTCTCCCCGGGCCAGGGCGGGAAGAGCCCGATGATTTCCTTCGGCGGACGGATGGCGCGGCCCTCGGGATGCATGAAGGCGTGCTCGGTGTGGCCCGCGGCCAGGAGCTCGCCCCCGCGCAGCACCCGGTACTCGAAGCGTATGCGGGCCCCGCCCCTGCGCCAGCGCCTGGTGCGCAGGGTCAGGGTGTCTCCGTCACGCGCGGGTTTCAGGTACTCGCAATGGGACTCCAGCACGGGGATGAGCACC
>CBILQL010000406.1:0-5298 GCA_966238865.1 uncultured bacterium | reverse complement strand
TCGCGTCGGCGGCGCCAACTACCAGGTCCCGGTCGAAGTGGCCCCCGCCCGCCGCACCGCCCTCGCGCTGCGCTGGCTCAAGGAAGCCGCCCTGGGCCGCAACGAGAAGGACATGTCCCGCCGCCTCTCCGCGGAGCTGATCCAGGCCCTCAACAACGAAGGCAACGCGGTCAAGAAGAAGCAGGACATCCACCGCATGGCCGAGTCCAACAAGGCGTTTGCGCATTTCCGCTGGTAGCAGACCGGCGCAAACGACCGCCTTCGCCCACTTCAGGTGGTAGCGGACTAGGGCGAAGGCCCGCGTTCGCGACGTTCCGCCGGAGACGGTGGACAATGAGAAGACCAAGGAAAGCCCCGGGAAACCGGGGCTTTTTTTTCCGGGCCTGCCCGCCGCCCCGGGCGGGGAGGACATTTCCGATATAGATTGGGGAAGTCGCCCGCGAATCCTATGCTCCGGGCCTTTCTCATCCTCCTAACCATGGCCGCTTGCGGCTGCGTCCTCGATCGGGGCGAGGAGCGTCGCCCGGAAATCCTGCCTGGCCGCTATCGGGCGAGCAATCATGGAATCGAGGCCATCTACGAATTCGGGACGACGGGAGCTTCACGTTCGAGCGCACCGAATCCGGGCGGCCGACGATCGCGGAAACCGGCCGCTGGAAATACCGCTACGTTGGGCCTGAGGAGCGCTATTTGATCGAGAGCGACGTGGCGCGGCGCGACCTGGGAAGCGACTCGGTCTGGAGCGAACGGACCGGCCTCCGATATTCCTATCGCATCGAAGCCTCCGACCCCCGGGAGTTCCATCTCAATCCCGGGTACGGCGACATTCCGGTAATCTTGTTGATTCCGTCTTTGCTCAGCGGTTCCAATCATGTCGTGTTCCACCGCCAGTAAGGCCCTGGCTTTCGTGTTCCTGGCCTTCGCGCCTGGGACGTCTCATTGGGCCTGCTTGGCGGAGAGGTCCTGCACTGGATGGGATGGATAGAGGCGTCGGCGGGCATCGGTGCGGTGCTGGGCAGTACCCAAGGGGAACCTACTACCGGCATAATTGGACCGGAGGCCTGTTCCCGGAACGATCGTACGAATACCGCGAGCGCTTGTATCTCGACGTGGGGGTGCCTTTCCAGGTGCAATGGCAGTTCGGCCGCGATCCGGAAGGGATCGGTCTCGAGTATTCGGGATTCATCTCCCGGGAATCGCGGCGCTGGGGACTAGGCCTTTACTGGCAGTACTATATAGGCCGTGCCCCGTCACGACCCGAGCCGGTGCGTGCACCGGTCAAACGGGACGCCCCGAGCCATGATTCCGATCGGGAGGAACTGGAGGAGTGACCGTGCGGCCGGGCGCCCGCGGAACCGGGATCCCCGCGGATCCGGGTAGCGGCTCTCAGGCCTCCTCGGCGTACTCGATGGGCCCCGAGGCCTCCACCTCGAGCAGCCCCGGCCGCGGGCGGTGGAGGATGAGGCCGCAAGGCACGCCCAGCACCACTTCCTGCACCCGTCGCAGGCGCACCTCGAAGTTTGGCCGCTTGCGGTTGGTGACGATGTCGGTGTCGCGCTTGAAGGTGCGGAATTCGAACTCGCGGCGGCCGGATTGGACGAAGTCGCGCACCAGGCGCCTGAGGATGCGCGCCGGGACGTTCTTGGTCAGGTGGCGGCCATCGCAGGAGATGCTGTCGTCGGCCTGGTGGTAGACGAAGCGGTACGGACCGCGGTAAGCGGGCGCCGGCTCCCGCAGCAGGGCGGAGGCTCCGTCCAGCGGGGCCAGCGGAGACGCGGAGCCCTCGGGGCCGTTTTGGGTCTCGAGCACCCCGCGGATGACCGGAGACATGGGATTCCAGGCCGGAGGCGGGTTGTTGCGGAAGCCGATGCGGAACAGGAAGCCCGAGGCCCCGTATGCGCAGCCGCCCTGCAGGATGACGCGGCGGCGGCGGGAGCAATAGTAGTCGGCATGCACCAGGCAGGCATCCAGGTCCGCGTCCCAGGATTCCGGGAAGGGGATGCCGGACGCGCGGAAGTGGGACGCGGGCAGGATGGAATCCCCCAGCCGCATGCCGCCCATGTCCAGCCCACCTTCGACGAAGCGCAGGCCGGCCTCGTCCAGCCGCACCGACTGGACCCGCCGGGGGTCGGCCACGGCTTGCACCACTTCGAATTCCGGCAGGGAGAAGGCGCGCGGGAAGGCGCGCAGCAGCGGAAGGAGTAGCCAGGAGAAGTCCAGCACGCTGTTTCCGGGGGCTTCGAGCTCATACCAGAGGTGGGTCCAGCCGTCGGCACCGGGATTGCCCCCGGCTGGTGCCGAACCGGTCCCGGCTCCGGCGCTTTTCGCCGGAGGACTGTCGACTCGGCGCAGGGGGGCGAAGGGGTGGAGTTGATTCCAGATGGAGGCGAAGGCCTCGGCGAGCACCGCCCGGGGCTCGCTGTCCTGATACAGGCGGGTGAGGTAGGGCTCCAACTGGCCCAGCAGCGCCCTCGGGGGCAGGAAGCTGCCTCCGTCCAGCCATCGCAGCAGGCGGCCGGGAAGCTGGGCGGGACTGTCTCCCGCTTCCGCGCTGAGGGTTTCGGCTTCCAGCCAGGACCTCTCCCAGGCTTGGAAAGCGGACACGCTGGACGGCTTCACCGAAGTCGGCATATGGCACTCCATTCGCGACGGCACCCCCGACCGGGAGGGTGGCGAAGGCGTCGCGCGGCCAAAATAAGTTTCTGGGTGGATCCCAGTCCAGGAAATCCTCGCGGCAGATAGGACTATTTTTCGAGGTTACCAGGTAACCTGAGTTTGAAAAAAATCGTCACGGGGCTCGCGGGACGGGGTCGATGCTGTGTCCGGGGCTCCGGCCGCGGCGGAACAGAGGTATCGGGTCACCGGAGTTTCCGGGGCGCGCACGCTTCCGATCAAGGGGGCGGTAGCTCCCCTGGAGCGTCCGCTTTCGACGCTGCGAAGTCCTCTTCCGCGCCCCGGAAACTCCCCGCCGCGAAGTCGCCCCGGACACAGCATCGACCCCGGCTCCAGCTTGCGATCCGCGCTGCTAAGGCGGGGCGGGGATTTCTACTATATACGATCGATTCCCCCTTATGGCCCTTCCGGAAAAAGACACTCGCAATATCGCCATCCTGGCCCACGTGGACGCGGGCAAGACGACCGTTTCGGAGCGGCTGCTTTACTTTTCCGAGACCATACCCGGCATCGGGGAGGTGGACGAGGGATTGGCCACCATGGACTACCTCGAGGAGGAGAAGAAACGGGGGATCACCATCGAGGCCGGCATCGCCTCCTATTCCTGGAAGGGGAGCCGGGTCACCTTCGTGGACACGCCCGGGCACGTCGACTTCGGCGTGGAGGTGGACTTCGCCCTGCGAGCCGTGGAGGGAGTCGTCCTGGTGCTGTCCGGGGTGAGCGGCATCGAGTCCCAGAGCCTGGAGGCCTGGGAGAAGGCCAAGGCCAACCGGAACCGGACCCTGCTTTTCATCAACAAGCTCGACCTCGCCTCCGCGGACGCGAAGCGGGTGCTGGAGCAGGTCAAGGTCCTGTTCGGCGTGAAGCCGGTGGCCCTGACCCTGCCCGTCTACGTGGAGGGCCCGGACGGCGGGGCCCCGGTGCTGGACGGCGTCGTCGACGTGCTCAACCAGCTGGCCCTGTACCGATCGGTGGAGCATCCGCGCAAGCTCATCAAGGGGGAGGTGCCGTCCTTCCTGGCGGAGGAGTACGCCGAGGCCCGCAAGCGCCTGGTGGACGTGGCCTCCCAGTACGACGACGGCGTGCTCAACGCCTACCTGGCCGGCGAGGAGATCCGCAACGAGGACATCCTGGCGGGGCTGAAGGCGGCCATGGGAGACGGGCATGTTCCCGTCTACATGGGCAGCGCCATGAAGAACGTGGGCATACGCCAGCTCATGAACGGCGTGAACCAGCTGCTGCCTGCCCCCGGGGCCGCGAATGCGCCGGGCGGCGCGCGGGCGGGCGGGGAGCCGGCCTCCCTGGGGTTCATCATCAAGATCCGCCATTACCAGGACATCGGGAAGATCTTCCTCGCCAAGATCCTCGAACCCTCCCTGCTGCCGGGCCTGGACGGGGCGCGGCTCTTCCGCGTCTTCGCCGAGTCCCTGGAGGAGATCGACGACCGAGCCAAGGTGCGCTCCGGCGACATCGTCGCCATCCAGTCCCCGCAGCATTGGCGCATGGGGCAGGTGCTCCTGCCGGGTGGGCGGGCCGAGGCGGAGGGAACCTCCGTGATCACCGTCCCGGGAGTTTCGGGATGGGGTCGCAAGCAGTACCGGCCGCTGCTGCAGAGCCGCATCGAGCTGGTGCGCGCCGAGGATTTCGACCATGTGGACGCCATCCTGAAGCAGCTGTCGGAGACGGAGCCGTCCATCGCCATCGAGCCCGATCCGGCCACGGGCGGCTGGCTCATCAGCACGGTCGGGGAGCTGCAGCTCGACGTCTTCACCAAGCGGCTGAAAAAAGATCACAAGTGCGACATCAGGATCGGCGCGCCCGCCGTGCTCTACCTCGAGAAGCCCAAGTTCAAATCCCTGTCCCTGGAGAACGCGAGCGTGACCGCCGGCGTCGAGGTGAAGATCCGCGCCACGGTTTCGCCCAATCCGGACGATGACGGGAACCGTCTCGATTTCGCGGACGCATCCGTGCCGGCGGCGTACCGCGAAGTGCTGGAAGCGGCCTTCTCCCATTTCTGCAGCCAGGGGATTTGCGGCTATGGTAACGTGGCCGGGTTGCTGTGCCGGGTGGATTCCATCCAGGGAAGCCAGACGCCTATTCCGCTTCCATTCCTCTCCAAGTGCTTCGCCGATGCCCTCAAATTACAGCTTATTTGCGGCTTATTTGAGGTGTTTGAGCCTATCATGAAACTCGAAATCATCATTCCCGACGAATTTTGCGGATTGGTGCTCTCGGATCTGGCGGCGCGGGGGGGGATTGTCCGGAAGTTGGATTCGGACGGATACAACTCCATCATCCTCCTTGAGATACCCTTGTCGAATACGTTCGGCTATACTACATTACTCCGCTCCTTGTCAAAAGGGCTTGGAGTTTACGTCCTGACGTACGAGAAACACGGCGTACGCAGGGGCGGTTGAACGCCAAGCGGCGGTCCCCGGAGACCACCCCCTTCGAAAACGAAGGAAAAACCGGGCCGAGGTTCCTTCGGGATAACGCGGCTCGAGACGAAGACTCAATAGAGCAGTGGAGTAATCATGGCCAAGGCGAAATTCGAGAGAACCAAACCCCATGTCAACGTCGGCACCATCGGCCACGTGGACCATGGGAAGACCTCCCTGACCGCCG